>NZ_JFXL01000004.1:0-283806 GCF_000588255.1 Acinetobacter sp. 1424608 | reverse complement strand
TTTTTTTAGATCGATGGGTGGTTCTGTTGGAGCTTTTGATTGATCGAAAGCTTGCGAGGAAGCTGAAATCAGTTGATTTTTCCAGTCGATAATTTGGTTTTGATGAACATCAAATTCAGCACTCAATTCAGCAAGTGTTTTTTCTGCTTTAATCGCAGCAAGTGCTACCTTAGCTTTAAAATCATTTGAATGATTTCTTCTTGGTCTACGTGCCATAAAATACTCCATATATTGATGTTTATAACATCATTTGGGGAGCAAAATATCACTTATAAGTGTTGTTCAAATTTCCTGATCCACCTCTTAGCACCTTTAAATTAAAAAACAAGAATTACATTATATTTTTATGTATTTTGTTTGGTTGTTTTTTAATGAATAATTGATTTGTAATTTTAATTTATACCATATGGTAAAATATATTAAATTTATTTTATTTAAAATAAATTGATAATAAGTTTAATTTAAGTTATTGAATTTAATTGATTTAAGTTTTTCTTTATGAAATATGTATATTATGTTTAATTAACTTGTTGTTTTTTATTAATAAATTTATTTTGTGTATCTTATATAAACATAATTATTTTTTAAGAATTTTTTAAGGTTTAATTCCTAGTGTTTTAGTTGTGATTCAATAAAAGATCTTCTGGAGTTTGTTTCCATGAACAGCATGAAATACAGTTATAAACCGAATTATTTTTTCTTTGCTCATAAATTAGTCTTATTCTTAAAGGACTATTTACTTAAACATCCTACAGAACAGAACACGACGTTTAACTTACAAACAATTTATGATGTCTTTAGTCATGACTTAGCATCTAGCACAACGAATTTGGAAGGTATTTTAAATATTGTTGATGAGTATGTTTTAGAAACTGAAGAAGGGCTTTTGCCATTGATTAGTAGACACTCGATTAATTTAAAGAGCCATGTACTTTCTTTAGAGTTTTCACCTAAAGCGTTAAATAGCTTATTGTCAGGTCACTCATTAGTAAACCCTAAAGCGGCCTAAGGAAATTTCTTTTAAGCTTTGAATATCTCAGATAAAATTTACTTGGTTTTTTTTATTTGAGTTATTCATGAGCAAAGACTACAAAGCTTTGACTTATATCGCAGATGAAAATATTTCAGATACCATTCTATGGCTTTTAAACCATCAAGATGTTTTTGAATCTTTTCAGTTTGATGTATTGAGCCAAGAATTATCGGTTACACATGCAGCAGGTAGGGATATTATTCGAGTTGGAACTTTCCTGAATGCTACTTATGGAATATTAGTAACTTCTGTATGAATGAAAAAAGCCCTGAATGATCAGGGCTTTTTTATTCTTGGTGCTGTTAAGCACTCATTGCATCTACTGATAAATCAGAAACAGTTGGCTTTGGCTTTTCAGCAGTTAAACCAAGTTTGTTAAATAATGCTTGGTCTTTACCTTCACCTGCATTTGGAGTAGTAAGCAATTTATCACCCGAAAACAGTGAGTTCGCCCCTGCCATAAATGCTAAAGCTTGATCTGAATCACTTAAAGATTCACGACCAGCAGATAAACGAATATAACTATGCGGCATAACAATACGTGCTACCGCAATGGTGCGGATCCATTCAATAACATCTAGTTTTTCAACATCAGCTAGAGGTGTACCTTCAATTGGTACAAGCATGTTAATTGGCACAGATTCTGGGTGAATAGGTAAGGTTGCTAACTCGTGTAATAAACCGATTCGATCTTCACGGCTTTCACCCAAACCAACAATACCACCACTACATACTTTCATACCTGCTTGGCGTACATAATCCAAAGTATTCAAACGGTCATCAAAAGTACGTGTGCTAATAATGTGAGAATAGTACTCACGAGAAGTATCTAGGTTATGGTTGTAATAATCTAAACCAGCATCTTTTAGGCGTTCTGCTTGTGATTGGTTAAGCATACCTAATGTCATACAGGTTTCCATACCTAATGCTTTAACTTCACGTACCATTTCTAAAACATATGGCATATCGCGTTCATGTGGGTTACGCCAAGCAGCACCCATACAAAAACGAGATGAACCTGAATCTTTTGCAGCTTTTGCTTCGCTAATTACTTTTTCAACAGCAATACGTTTTTCTGCTTCTAATTTTGAATCGTAATGTGCAGATTGAGAGCAATATTTGCAATCTTCAGGACATTTACCCGTTTTAATCGATAAAAGGGTGCTGACCTGAATTGTATTGGCAGTGAAGTGCTCACGGTGTACTTGCTGAGCCTTAAAAACTAAATCCAAAAAAGGTTGTTCATATAGAGCTTGGATTTCTTCACGAGTCCAATCATTACGTAGAGTCATTGTCATATCCATGATGATGGCATTAATTCACTGTACATAATCATACAGAATTCGTATTAAAGCTATAGGGCAAAAAACATCATTTTTTTAATTTGATAGCTGAAGTTGATTAAGTTGCTGCTCAATTGCCCAATCAATATGCACATTGACGATTTCGTCATGTAAATTTTTGCCTTTGTGTAGCTGATCTACAATTTCTTTTGAGTACGGTGCATTGCCTAAACCGATAGCAATATTGCGCTTAAATGACTGATAACCTGTGCGTCGTATTGGACTACCTTCTGTATTGGCTAAAAAAGTAGCTTCATCCCACTGCCAGATATCAAGCAGACTAATATTATCTAAACCATGTCTAGGGTTAAAGTCAGTAATAGAAGCTGTCTTAGCAAAGCTATTCCACGGGCAAATTAATTGACAGTCATCACAACCAAATATTCGGTTACCAATACCTGCACGTAATTCTTCATCAATAATTCCCTTATATTCGATTGTTAAATAAGCAATACAGCGTCTAGCATCTAACATATAAGGTTCGACAATCGCTTGAGTCGGGCAAATATCAATACACGCACTACACGAACCACAGTGAGATGTTGCAGGTTCATCAAAAGGTAAGTCGAGTGATGTAAATAGTTCACCTAAAACAAAGAAAGAACCTGACTTTTTATGAATGAGCAAAGTATGTTTACCTGTCCAGCCCATTCCAGCACTTTCAGCTAATGATTTCTCAAATATAGGCGCGGAGTCTGCAAAAGGGCGAGATTCAAAATCTCCCACTTTTTCACGGATACGTGTAGCTAATGTTTTTAATCTGCCTCGCATCACCTTATGGTAATCACGACCACGAGCATAACGGGCGATAATCGCAGAGTTGGGTTCAAAAGGTACATATCTTGGCTTTGGTGATTCCACCAAATAATTCATACGCACGCAAATAATACTTTTTGTGCCAGGAACTAATAGAGTCGGATCAGCCCGCTTTTCCAAATTTTCTTCTAGGTATGTCATATCTGCATGATAACCACGTTCAAGGTACTCTAAAAAACGTGGCATTTGCTCTTGAGCATCTGGTTTTGCAATGACACAATCAGCAAAACCCAAGTCTAATGCTTGAGCTTTGATCCATGCTTTTAATTCATGTGGATCAATTTGTTGCACTGCAATGCGTGATGTGTTGGAAGATGTCATAAAACCGAAAAATGCAAGAGGATAAGAATATGCAGGCAGTAGTTTACCATAGCCAAGATATCCAGGCATGGGAGCAACGTTGGTTTGCTGCGCAAAACTCATCATTAGGCTTAATGCAACAAGCAGCTTGGTCAATCACTCAACAACTCATTGTACTTTTTCAAAACCAAGATATTAAGAATATTGCTGTTTGGTGTGGACAAGGTAATAACGCTGGTGATGGCTACTTTATAGCAAGTTATCTCAAGGAAGCAGGGTTATATGTTGAAATATTTGCGGCCGAATTGGGCGAGTCAGCCGATTTACACCATGCTGCCCATTTTGCTAAGGCAAATCACATCCAAATACATCAAGGTTTTGAGGTACATAGAACATTTGATTGTCATATTGATGCGTTATTTGGGATTGGTTTAAATCGAGAGTTAAATGATTATTGGCAACATTCTATTCAACAGTTTAACGAGCAAGCTGGGTTAAAAATTTCAATTGATATACCAAGTGGCTTACATGCAAATACAGGACGAGTCTTACCTTGTGCTGTAAGGGCTGATCATACATTTACTGTTTTAGGGCTTAAAGCTGGATTATTTACAGGCCAAGGTAAAGAGTATACGGGGCAAATTCATTTAATTAATTTAATTCCAGTAGACCAAGACCTGAAACCTCTTGCTTACTTGACGCCAACACATATCAGACTTCCTAAACGTTTGGCTTTTGGTCATAAGGGAAGTTATGGACATGTTTTGGTGATAGGTGGTCATGAGCAAATGGGCGGGGCTGTCATTATGGCTGCTGAAGCTGCCTTTCATGCAGGAGCAGGCAAAGTTACGGTAGTTTGTCACCGAAACCATCATCAGGCTATTTTGTCGAGAGCTCCTAATATTATGCTTCGTGACATTAATAATTTCGATGAAAACAGTATTAAAGAGATTTTATCTCAGGTTCATGCAGTATGTTTTGGCATGGGCTTAGGGCGTGATGAATGGGCACAGCAAATCTATCAACAGTGGTTCGATTATTTAAATCATGACTCACATTTGGAAGTTGTATTAGATGCAGATGCACTATGGTTTCTTGCCAAACAACCTAAAAAATTGGGTGCACATATTTATGCAACTCCTCATCCCGGAGAAGCCGCTACTTTATTGGATTGTTCTACAGCGAAAATTGAAAATGACCGAATTGCTGCTATTTATGCGTTGCAACAAAAATATGCGGCTCAATGGGTGCTGAAAGGTGCTGGCAGCTTAATTTTAGAGAATAAGTTATATATTTGTACCCAAGGTAATGCTGGTATGGGAACGGGTGGCATGGGAGACATATTAGCGGGTATGATCGCAAGCTTAAAAGCCCAGTTCCACAAAGGTATTGCATTACATGAGATTGTAACTCTTCATGCTCAGGCAGGGGACCAACTGGCAAAAAACGGAATGCGTGGTTTACAAGCTTATGAAATGAATCAGGCAATTACTCGAGTAGTAAATAATCAATAAAGCTTTAACGTCTACGGCTACTCGAACGGCTGCGTCCACGTGCCATACCACCTAAAGCATTCAAGACAGAAAGTTTACTCATACTTCCTGAAGCATGGGCATGGCAAATCGCAGCAGCAAGAGCATCGGCTGCATCGGCTTGAGGTTTAATAGTTAGGTTGAGTAAACGCATGACCATCATTTGTACTTGCTCTTTATCGGCAGCACCATAACCCACTACGGATTGTTTTATTTGTCGGGCTGTATATTCTGCAACTTGTAAATCTAAATTAACTAAGGCGGCTATTGCAGCTCCTCGGGCTTGCCCTAGTTTTAAAGCAGAGTCCGGATTTTGTGCCATAAAAACTTGTTCAACCGCAGCTTCAGTTGGGCCATGAAATTTTACAATTCGCTCGACACCAGCAAAGATACGTTTTAAGCGCTCAGGCATTTCTTGAGTTTCTGTTCGGATTGTACCAGCATCGACAAAACGTAGTTTACTACCATCTTTTTCAATGATTCCGTAACCTGTTAAGCGTGAACCTGGGTCAATTCCAATAATCAATGCCATGTGTAGACTTACATAAATAGTTTAGAGAGTATTGTTGCATAGCCAAAAAGGTTCTGCATAAGTAATTTAACCAATGCTGATATAAATGGTTATTTTTCGATTTCTAACCCTACTGATGTATATTTTGTTAGGTACTTTTTGGACCTTAATCGTAATTGGTCTAAGATCACTTGATACAATTCTAGTTTAATGGAATACTTATCTATAAAAATGGAATTGAGTCTGGTCGATGGATGATATCAACATCAGGATTGCACATCGAATACGAGAGCTGCGTTTAGCACGTGGATATACTTTGGATGTGCTAGCTGCCCGATGCCAAGTTAGCCGTTCAGCTATTTCTTTAATTGAAAGAGGGGAAACGAGTCCAACGGCAGTTGTTCTTGAAAAACTAGCCAATGGTCTAGAAGTACCTTTAACTAAAATTTTTACGAACGAAACAACTAGTCCATCTCCTCAACCATTTATTCGCCGAAATGAACAAGCTGAGTGGCAAGATCCGGAAACTGGATATGTTCGCCGTACTGTCTCACCACCAAATTTAAAACTACCATTTCAAATTGTTGAAATTGAATTCCCTCCTCATGCTCGAATTACGTATGAAATTAGTGAAAGCTCTAAAGTAGTACAACAGCAACTTTGGGTAGTTGAAGGGCAAATTGATATTCAACTGGGCAAAAACTCTTATGCATTGGGCGAAGGGGATTGCTTAGCTATGCAATTAGATCAACCTGTCATATATAGCAATAATTCATCACAAGTCGCTCGCTATATTTTAGTCGTCTCTAATCAACTCGTGTCTGCTCTTAAGGAATCTTCATGAACTATTCCCTCGATTCTAATTTTCGTTTAATTGATTGTAATGAAGCAGAACATGCGGCAGCTATATTAGAGATTTTAAATGAGGCAATTGTTAATTCTACAGCATTGTATGACTATGTACCGCGTTCGCTTGATTCAATGAAAACTTGGTTTTCGGTAAAAACCGGAAATAGTTTTCCTGTAATCGGGGCTGTAGATGAGTCAGGTAAGTTATTAGGATTTGCTAGTTGGGGAGCTTTCAGAGCTTTTCCGGCTTATAAGTATACGGTTGAGCATAGTATCTATATTCATCATGAACATCGGGGCTGTGGTTTAAGTAAAGTTTTAATGCAAGCGTTAATTCAGCGGGCTCAAGAGGCTCAGATTCATGTATTGATTGGTTGTATTGATGCGACAAATCAAGCCAGTATTGGACTCCACGAAAAACTCGGGTTCACACATGCAGGTACTTTTAAACAGGTAGGCTTTAAATTTGGACAATGGTTAGATGCTGCATTTTATCAGCTAATTTTAAATACACCATTTGAACCAGTGGATGGATAAATTATTGAATTTTTGGGTAGACAACGGCTCAGTTCAAAGTAAGAAAATTTGAACTGAGTCATAGCATGGATTTATAAAATACCTAATAGTTCTAATCTCTTTTCATGTAAAACCACTTATTTCATATAATAAAAGAGCTCAATTTATGAAAAAATTACAATCTTGTAGAAAAAACACTTGATAAAGTTGTTATAGCACTCATTAATAATAAAGTATGGCTATTTTATTAATTTAAATCAGTCTTATTAATAGTATTGCAGCATTTGGGTTTAGCCATGTTTTTAGGTTAAAAGAAAACATTGCCTAAGCTTCACTACAAGCTCTTTAATCCGTATTTTCAACTGAAAATGGTTCATGGATTAGATAGCTAAAACTGCAATGAATTTTCTTTTTGAGATAGATAAAGTTTTACATGAATTTACTTCTTATTGTGGTTCTGGGCGCGATTGTTGAAATTGCCGTATGGATTGGCGTAGCACAGTTCATCAGTGGATGGTATGTGTTTTTCTGGTTCATTATTGCTTTCTTTATTGGTCTTACGCTTATTCGCAAAAGTACGGCTGGTATTATGCCGCAATTACAACAAATGCAGATGACCGGGCAATTAGGCAGTGATCCGACAGTAACTAAAAAACTAGCATATGCTTTTGCAGGTTTTTTATTGATGGTGCCTGGTCTGGTATCTGATGTGTTAGCGCTTTTAATTCTAATTCCAGGCGTGCAAACTGCGTTTCGTAATATCGCAATGAGAACACTTGCAAAGCGTCAGCAAGCAATGATGGAAAAAATGATGGGTGGCATGGGCGGAGCAGGTGCTGGTCAAAACCCATTTGCTGATTTAATGCGTCAAATGCAGGATATGCAGAACTCACAAGGTGGCAGTCAATACCGTGGTGATTCCAGCATTATTGATGGCGAAGCGAGAGAAGTTACCCCAGACCATAAGAAAATTGAACATAAAAATAAGGATTGATTAATTCCTTATATAAAAATAAAAGGCCTAAATCTTAAATGATTAGGCCTTTTTTAATATTCTATCGATTATTAATTTGAACAATCAGCATTCTCTGTTCCAGCTTGAGCTATTACAGTTGAATTTTCTTCTGACTTCGTCTGAGGTTGATACTTGTTTGAAGGTAGAGCTGTCTGCTTGTTTTCAGATTGTTGATATTTCCGGCTTCTATTGGCTCTTTCACGAAAGCCACCTTTATTAATGAGCTGGGTGTGTGACATGGATTGGCCTAGAAAATGAACTATTCATGTATTTTAACAAATTCAGCAAAATATCAAAATAAGAAAAATAGTACAGAAAAAATAATATTTAATTTATCTCATTGTATAAACTAAAGTTTTTAAAAATGAACGCATTGTTCATTCAGATTGAATTCTCTTTTCATTTCACATAGGATAAATATAAAGGATGTATAAATTAAAAATTGTAGCAAACCTATTAAAACAACAACGGTTGAAGTGAGGGAAGGAGGGTTACCTATGCTATATCAATATCATTGTGCGTGTTGTGACAAAGTTGTGGCATCAACTGACAAATCATGTCCATATTGTGGTTCACATCATATTCGTAGTCCTTATGGATTATGGATGTTTTGTGTGATGGCTTGTTTGGCAGTAGTTGTTGTATTCAAAGTTGTCCATATTTATATTCAAAATCATCAGGATACACCTACTCAATCGACTTTATTAGATGTACTAAATGAAGGTGATAAAACTACGAAACAGTAGTAGTGCTTAATTTGCTACATACTTTTAAATAATGTGTGTTGGAAAGTTTATTGCTTAATTTTAACAAAATATAAAAAATAATAAAAAAAGCCCGCATTAAGCGGGCTTTTAATATATAGGGCTTAAAGGCCCGCCGCATCTTTAAGTACTTCAACTTTGTCAGTTTTTTCCCATGTGAATGCAGAATCTGAACCTTCACGACCAAAATGACCGTAAGCAGCTGTCTGTTTATACATTGGTTGAATTAAGTTAAGCATACGAGTAATACCAAATGGACGTAAATCAAAATGCTCACGTACTAATTGGATAATTAACTCATCAGAAACTTTTGCAGTACCAAAAGTATTGATTGAAATAGAAGTTGGTTCTGCAACACCAATTGCATAACTCACCTGAATTTCACATTTGTCAGCAAGTCCAGCCGCAACAATATTTTTAGCAACATAACGACCAGCGTATGCAGCTGAACGGTCTACTTTAGATGGATCTTTACCAGAGAATGCACCACCGCCGTGACGAGCCATACCACCATAAGTATCAACAATGATTTTACGACCTGTTAAACCACAGTCGCCTACAGGGCCACCGATAACAAACATACCAGTCGGGTTAATATGGAATTTAGTGGCTGCATGGAACATTTCAGCAGGGATGATCGGTTTGATAATTTCTTCAATTACAGCTTCTTTAAGCTGAGTTTGAGTAATTTCAGGATCATGTTGAGTAGAAAGTACTACTGCGTCTAAACGTACAGGCTTGCCATTTTCATACGCAAAAGTAACCTGACTTTTTGCATCTGGACGTAACCATGGTAATGCACCTGAACGACGAAGCTCAGCTTGACGCTCCATTAAACGGTGAGCATAAGAAATAGGAGCTGGCATAAGCACGTCAGTTTCGCGACTTGCATAACCAAACATTAAACCTTGGTCACCAGCACCTTGATCTTCAGGTTTTTGGCGATCTACACCTTGTGCAATCTCAGGTGACTGTTTACCAATCATGTTGATTACAGCACAAGTTGATCCATCAAAGCCTAGATCTGAATGGTGATAGCCGATACCGTTAACAGTTTGGCGAACTACAGCTTCTACATCAATATTCGCAGTTGTTGTGATTTCACCTGCAAGTACAACAGCGCCTGTTTTTACCAGTGTTTCACAAGCAACACGTGCGTATGGGTCTTCTTTTAAGATTGCATCCAAAATAGCGTCGCTAATTTGGTCGGCCATTTTATCGGGATGACCTTCGCTTACAGATTCCGAGGTAAAAACAGCGTACTCGCGCATGAAAGTCCTATCTTGGTTATTTCAAAAAGACATAATATGTTACATCGACTTGAGCTTGAGGACCAGTTCATACTGACTAAAAAGCATGAATTTCTTTCATTTCTACTATGTTTTAATTGATAAGTGTATCAGGGAAATTGATATAGCTAGATGAAAATTAATTATTTTTATATAAAAAATTTAAAAAATGTCTAAATTTTAAACATTTGATTTTGTTAAATATTAACCAAAAATTTTAGACTATGAAGCGAAAGACTATAATTAAACAGAATAAATATAACTTTATATGTTGATCAAAGGGGGATATCTCGACAAATGTTGAGGATAGAAGTACCCGTAAATAGTATTGTTTTACACAGCTTAAGAATCTAAATGTTTTTTGAGTAACCAAGAAAAGGTTAAAAATAAAGAAATATACCGTGTTGGGGTTTACCCCTAGGCGTTTTTTTAAGACAATATAGCGGCATTGAATGGTTATTCATCATCTTCTTTTCATCAATCTATTAAAATTGGATTCTGATCTATGACGACCCCTTTAAACGAACGTCGTATTGCAAACGCAATTCGTGTATTGGCAATGGATGCTGTGCAACAGGCAAACTCAGGGCATCCAGGTGCTCCAATGGGGATGGCAGATATTGCTGATGTCGTCTGGCGCGAGTTTTTAAATCACAACCCAACTAATCCACAATGGGCAAACCGTGACCGTTTTGTTTTGTCAAATGGTCATGGTTCAATGTTGCAATATGCTTTGCTTCATTTAACAGGTTATGATCTTTCAATTGAAGATTTAAAACAATTCCGTCAATTGCACTCAAAAACTCCTGGTCATCCTGAATATGGTTATGCTCCAGGGATTGAAACAACGACTGGTCCTTTAGGACAAGGTATTGCAAATGCCGTTGGTTTTGCATTGGCTGAAAAAACTTTAGCTGCTCAATTCAATAAAGATGATTTAAAAGTAGTTGATCACTTCACTTATTGTTTCTTGGGTGACGGCTGTTTAATGGAAGGTATTTCTCACGAAGTATGTTCATTGGCAGGTACTTTACAGCTTGGTAAATTGATTGCTTATTATGATGACAACGGCATTTCGATTGATGGTGAAGTAGAAGGCTGGTTTAGTGATGATACTGAAGAGCGTTTCAAAGCTTATGGCTGGCAAGTTCTTCGTGTAGATGGCCATGATGCTGATGCTATTCGTCAAGCAACAGTTGAAGCTAAAGCTGAAACTCAAAAACCAACGATTATTATTTGTAAAACAATTATTGGTTTAGGTTCTCCAAACAAACAAGGCAAAGAAGATTGTCACGGTGCGCCATTAGGTAAAGATGAAATTACCTTAACTCGTGAAGCTTTAGGTTGGACTGAAGAAGCATTTGTTATTCCTGCTGATGTATATGCTGCATGGGATGCTAAAGCAAAAGGTAATGAAGCTGAAGCAGCTTGGAATGAAGTATTTGCTCAATACCAAGCAAAATATCCTACAGAAGCAGCTGAGTTACTTCGTCGTATTAACGGTGATTTACCAGCAGAGTTTTCAGCTCAAGCAGATGCGTTTATTCGTGAGACAAATGCTAAAGCTGAAACTGTAGCAACTCGTAAAGCAAGTCAAAATACATTACAAGCATTTGGTCCTTTATTACCTGAATTATTAGGTGGTTCTGCGGACTTGGCTGGTTCTAACTTAACGCTTTGGAAAGGTTGCCAAGGTGTTCAAGAAAACCCAGCTGGTAACTACGTGTACTATGGTGTACGTGAGTTCGGTATGACTGCAATTGCAAATGGTGTTGCATTACATGGCGGTTTCATTCCTTACGTGGCAACATTTTTAATGTTTATGGAATATGCACGTAACGCAGTGCGTATGTCTGCATTGATGAAACAACGTGTAATTCATGTTTATACACATGACTCAATTGGTTTAGGTGAAGATGGTCCAACACACCAACCAATTGAACAAATTGCTTCTTTACGTGGTACACCAAACTTAAATACTTGGCGTCCTGCTGATACTGTTGAAACAGCAATTGCATGGAAATCTGCTTTAGAGCGTAAAGATGGCCCTACAGCACTTATTTTCTCTCGTCAAAACTTGCCATTCCAAACGCGTACTGAAGAACAAATTCAGAATGCAGCAAAAGGTGGTTATGTTCTTGCTCAAGAGAAAGGCGAGTTGAAAGCAATTATTATTGCTACTGGTTCTGAAGTTTCTTTAGCAATGGAAGCTTATGCTCAGCTTGAAGGTGTTCGAGTTGTTTCAATGCCATGTGCTGAAGAGTTCATGAAACAAGATGCTGCATACCGTGAAGCTGTATTGCCAGCCCATATCCGTGCACGTGTAGCTGTAGAAGCTGCTCATGTTGACTACTGGTGGAAGTTTGTTGGTCTTGATGGCAAAGTAATTGGTATGTCAACTTATGGTGAGTCAGCACCAGCGAAAGACTTGTTCCAATTCTTTGGTATTACAACTGAAGCTGTAGTAGCTGCAGTAAAAGAATTGACTGCTTAATGAATTAACTAAGCAGAAGAAAAAAGCGCTCTGATAGGGGCGCTTTTTTTATGATAGTTAAATGGAATATAAAAATGAGAAGGTTTGCATTATCAAATAAAAAAGAACGGGGAATTCCACGTAAATTAAGAAATCTTAAATATTGGAGTGAAAGTTTTAAAGGGTATTTCCCTGATTTAGACGGGTATGAAGAGCAATATTATAATTGGAAAATACCTGTAGCTATGAATCTAGTTCAGGGGAAGCATGCTCAACAAGAAATAAAGGCACAGTGTGTCCAGTATTTAATTAATGCATGTCAGTATTTAATTGAAGCAAAACCTCAAGGACTAATATTCTGCAAAGTGGTCTGTATAATTGTACAGCCAGATATGTTTGCGAGTGAGATTTGCTTATATTTGGATGAAGATTATTTTAATGTTCATACTTTGTCCGCAGATTCTTATGATCCCCAATATCTTTTAGCGGACAACCTAAGTTTGGCCAAAAATTGGAGACTACAAATACCTGATAACATGTATGAACAAGGTGTAAAAATCCGTAATACCGACTTAGAAGATAAAGCGGAGAATTATATCGCTGATCACTGGTACTTCATTGAAACTTGAAAGATTAAGATATTGTGATGAGAAAAGAATTTGAACTTCGTGTTTTTGAAGAAATCTTAAATGATATTAAATATGGCTATTTGAAAAATTTAAATAAAAAAGAAATGTTTTGGCAGTGTGCACAATATAATTTTTTATTTCGCGCATTAAAGGAAAGTTTCAAACATGAAAATGGTGACTCAGCATTTGGTGGCGATTATGCTTATCGTGTGCAGACTTATTTTGAAGAGACTATTCAAGCTCGGGTTAAATATCATTACATACCAAGTTGCGCGAAGTTAAAGGGCAAAATATTAGCATTTGATGTGCACTCATCAATGTTTGACTGTTTAGGTGAAAAAGAAACAGGTGGCTTTATAGATGGTTCTGATACACCACCTCCTGAATTTTGGATTCATTTCGATGGGGAAAATTTATATTCATTTATTCCAAATGAGCTCACAAATATTGTCGACTTAGCAATAGATATTTCAATGAGTGGCTCATTGGAATGGCACACGGATGTGATTGAAATTTAGTGTAAGGAAGGACCACTTACTCAATACTTAATTCACTCTGCATCGAAATATTCGAAGTCAATAACTTATGAATTGGGCAGCTTTCAGCAACTTTTAAAAGTCGTTTATGTTGATCTTCAGTAAATTCACCCTTTAGCGTAATTTTACGTTCAATATTATTTTGACCAGCTTCCGGATCACCATTTGGATTTAAAGCTAAATCGACTTGTACATGCTCAAGCTTAATTCCTTTGTGATTTGCATACATTTCTAGTGTAATTGTAGTGCACGCGCCTAAAGCTGATAGTAAAAGCTGAACTGGATTTGGAGCTGTATCTTGTCCACCTTTATCAGTTGGTTCGTCTGCAAACCATTGATGACCTGACGGATCGGTAAGTGTTACTCGGTACGGAGTAGAAGTGCTTTGTGCTTGAACAGTGTTAGCCATGTTTTACCTTGTTATTTATCAATAAAATCGAAGTAAAAACCAATAAATCTGAAGGTTTCGAATAGAAAAATATCTATACTTTATAATATGGGTTTTGAATAACAACTGTAACGCTTTTATTGTTGCATGGATGAAACATATCGTTTTATAAAGAATAGTGAATTAAATTACTTGATGTATACACTAACGACTATATCAATAAAGGATACGAAAAATGCATCTTAAAACATTAAGCTTCGGTTTAGCAGTAGCGTTGGCAAGTACAGTTACATTAGCTGCACCAGTGGATTATAAAATTGACCCAACACATACAGCGACTGTTTTCTCATGGAACCACTTTGGTTTTTCAACTCCAAGCGCTAACTTCTCGGACATCCAAGGTGTAATTAAAGTTGATAATGCTAAACCAGCAAATTCTTCTGTAAATGTGACAATTCCTTTAAGCAGTGTAAATACAAACGTACCTGCTTTAGATAAAGAATTCCAACAAGAAGCTTGGTTTAATGCAGCTAAATACCCAAATATCACTTTCAAAAGTACGAAAGTAGAAACTAAAGATAAAAAACACTTCAAAATTACTGGTGACCTAACTGTTAAAGGCGTCACTAAGCCAGTTGTACTTGATGCTGTTTTAAACAAACAGGGTGAACACCCAATGGCAAAAGTTCCAGCGATTGGTTTCAATGCGACAACTTCATTCAATCGTTCTGATTTCGGTCTAGGCAACTATGTGCCTAATGTAGGTGATAAGATCACTGTAAACATTACGACTGAAGCAACGGCAGCTAGTGCAGCTAAAAAATAAGTTGTAAGTCTTCTAAAAAGTCCTCAATGATGAGGACTTTTTTAATTAGATTGGTTCTTTTTTATCGGGCTCTATAAAAACTAAAGGTTGAGAAGGATCTACATTTCTTTTTTCGGCTTTTTCTCTTAAAAATTGATAAGTTGGAACTTTCATTTTTGCCTGATCACGTAATTTCTTTTTAATATAAAGAACAAGAGCAAAGCAGGTGGTTGCTACGGTCAGCATCATGCCATTCATATAACTCATGATCGAACTTACGTAACCAATGGTAGTTAAGCGATGCATCATACGCTCAACTTGAGTACTAGTTTCAATACCAGTGATTGCCCAACTGCATAAATGTTCACAATTATTAATGATTAAATGATAGTGGTTTTCGTGCATGCGTGAGCGCATACGTCGAACAACCACTTTTCCTTTGTAGCGTGGCGCATCATAAGAACGCACATGAATTTTTTTGCCATGAGAAAAGGCATCTAATGAAGTAATTTCAATGGGTCGTTTTTTGATGAAATGTGCTAGGCCTGAATAATGAATAACTCGACCTCTCCCAGCGTAAATACCATGATGGCTATAGCCGAGATGTTTTACAATAAGATGAGCCCCTAAAGGGTAGCGTTTATTTGTTTGTTGCATTTTCACGCTGATCCAATAAAGTTTTGATCACTTTTATTAAAAGCTGTTCACTATTATAACGAATATAGTTGTGCTCTAGTGTATTGTTTAGGTGGAATAAGCGCCTTTCGGGTATATATCACATCAAAGCATTTTATTTAATAAAGTATTGCTATGAACAGAAAATGACATATGAGGTTTGCCATTAATGAAAATACTCATGCTGTGTATTATTAATTTTATGGTCTTTGGGCAATCTGCTTTAGCAGAAGAGTATAGCCAAATGCAAAATGCTACCGATGATCAATTTGAAGTCATTGAAATTTCAAATTTAAATCAATTGCGCTTATTTTTGCAAAATCCAGAAACGAATCAATATTATAAAAGTTTCGATAATATTCAGCGCCAACTCAAATCATGCGAACAGCTTACTTTTGCAATGAATGCAGGTATGTTTCATTCTGGCTTCTCTCCAGTTGGGCTATATATTGAAAATGGGCGAGAGAGCCAACCTTTAAATGAAGATAATGGATGGGGTAACTTCTTTTTGCAGCCTAATGGAGTTCTAGCATGGAATGACAAACAAGCTATTATACTGACAACTGAACAATATAAAGCAAAAGCTTTTCAACCCGAATATGCAACTCAATCAGGCCCTATGTTGCTGATTAATGGCAAAATAAATCCCTTATTTCTAGCAAATAGCGATTCAAAGAAAATACGTAATGGGGTAGGTATAAAAAATAATAAACTTTATTTTGTGATCTCTAAAAATAGAGTGAATTTTTATAATTTTGCTGAATTTTTCCAAAAAGGTCTTAACGTAGAGCAGGCATTATACCTAGATGGTTCTATCTCTAGTTTGTATTTGCCTAAGAATAACCGTAATGATAGAAAATTTTATATGGGACCTATTATTGGTTTAGTCAGCCATACAAATTGTGAAATCAAATAAAATACAAAAAAGCCAGTACATGACTGGCTTTATAATTAATGAATAGATGGTTTTTGAATGAGTTCATTTAACTCTTTACGGCTATACCCACGGGAAATAAGAACTTTTTTTATTCCCATAATGACATCTTCATCTGTTGCTTGTGCAAGCGCACTTAGAAGTTGTTCATTAGTTTTACATGAGCAGTCATTTTCAACACAAGCAGTTTGATTCTTATGCTCGTTATGCTGTTGATCTGCTAAGAACAGCTTTTGCCAAAAACTCATAGAGCCTTCATATACAACCTAACATAGATCGAAATATAGCCAAATTAAATTAAAATACAAGTCTCTATAAGTGATAAATCCACCAGTTGAACTAGAGAATTTTCGATAGTAATGGTTGAGTTAAACGAAATTATGACGAATAGATGACTTGATATTTTTTTTAAATTTAAATACTTAATTAAAAGGTGTTGAAAAATAAGGAGATATTTAATCTCCTTATAAAATAGAGTTACATTGAAAAATTTTGTTTAAATCTTCTCGAGTAATACACCTGACTCAACATGATGTGTATAAGGAAACTGATCGAACAAAGCAAACTTAGTCACTCGATGAGTTTTTGTGAGTGTTTTTAAATTTTCATATAAAGTGTCGGGATTACATGAAATGTAGATAATACGCTCAAATCCTTGCAAAAGTTTTAAAGTTTCATCATCAATTCCCGCACGCGGAGGATCTACAAATACGGTATCAAAGTCATAACTTCGAATATCAATATTTGCTTCTTGTAGACGGCGGAATTCACGCTCACCTTGATAAGCTTGAGTAAACTCTTCAGCTGATAGGCGTGCTACCTGAATATTATCAATCTGGTTTTGTTCAATATTCCATTGAGCAGCATAAACTGATGATTTTGCAAGTTCGGTAGCAAGTACGCGTTCGAATTTTAGTGATAATGGAAGGGTAAAGTTACCATTACCACAATAAAGTTCTAGTAAGTGTTTTTTCGAACCCTCAGCTGCATCACATGCCCATTGCAGCATTTTTTTGCAAACTTGTGCGTTCGGCTGGGTAAAGCTACTTTCAATTTGTTTGTACTTGAATGTACGGTTTGAAAGTTCAAATTCTTCTACAACAAAGTCATCGCCAATAACAACTTTCTGCCCTCGGCTACGACCCATAATTTTAATATTTAATTTTTCAGCAAGTGCTTTAGCTGATTGTTCCCACTCCTGATTAAGTTTACGGTGATAAATCAGGGTAACTAGCATTTCTCCACTAAGTGTTGCGAGAAAATCAACTTCAAACAAACGCTGTGAAAGTAAAGGCTCAGCTTTGAGTTCTGCTAAAAGGCTAGGCATTAAATCGTTAATACTTTTGTCTGCAATAGGAAACTCATCTATGCGGACAACTGTTTTTTGCTTGTCTTCATCGTTACGTTCAAACATGGCATAGAACATATCACTTTCTGTATGCCAGATCCGAAATTCAGCACGCATACGGAAATGTTGTTCAGGTGATTCAAACACTTCTAATGTAGGCGGTGTAAATTCAGAAAATTGAGTAGTAATGCGATCAATTTTAGCTTGAAGTTGTTGACGATAAGAAGAGGTCATAGACAAAGAAAATTTAGACAGAATCAAATAGTGAATGGTATCAAAAAAATCGAGCTTGCAGGAGTCAATTTTAGTCAGATATTCATAAAGAAATAGGGTACTTAAATTAAAGATGATTTAAGACGCGGTTAATAAAATCTGATTTTATTGCTCTATATTGATCGGGATCTAAATGGCTACACTGTAATTTTAATTGATTATATTCATGCACCAACCGCGGTGAATCTATAAGCTTATTTCTAAATGTTAAGAAAAACGTAAATACTGAATCGGCTACTACAATTTGAAATGCAACTTCATCATCGTTCATTGATTCAAGCATGCAAAGCTCATGTGTCCTAAGGGTATTTTGTTTTTCTATAAAATTAAGTGTTTTTAATTGTTCTATTGCGAATTCAAATTGATCAGACATCACTTCAATATAAATATCTAGATCACCTTTTGAAATCGCATTTGGAATTGCAGACGAACCAATATGCTCAATTTTGGCAAATGGTAAAAGGGAGGAGATATTCTTTTTGTATGAGTTGAAAAGATCAATACAATTTTGTTGATATTGTTCTGGTTCTAAAAAGATCATTATGAAATTCGCTAATAGATAACATTTATATATTTAAAAAGAGATTACTCGATTAAACAAAAAAGCCCAAATACTGAAATTTGGGCTTTTCGATAAATTATCTGTTAATCCGACATAGTCATTAAGCTTGCATTGCCACCAGCCGCAGCTGTATTCACACTAATTGCACGCTCAATTACTAAACGTTCAAGTGGAATTGACTCGTTTGATTCAACATGTGTAATGCCTACAATTGCACCAGAGCGGCTTGCAATTTCTTGCTGTAATGAGAGAACCTCTTCACGGCTACCATGGTGCAAAACAGCATCAAAATCATCTGTAGTGATGTTTTTGATAGTCGTAATTGCATCAAGTACATCTTTTGGCAACGTTTGTTTATGTTTTGCCAACAATGGACTATTTGGCATTACAGCAGCTTGACTACCCACTGCAAAAATTGCGAGCAATTGATGTAATTGATTTTGTTCAGTGTCGGCAATTGAAAGTACACGGTGACGCGGCAAAATAATATATTGGTTACTTTCCCCAGTAGGGCCTTGTAACTCATAAAACTTGCCTACACCAAATGGTTCAATTTCACGACTTGCTTGTGGTAAATGTTGTTTCGCCCAGTTTTGTAAGCTTTGATAAACTTCACGGTTAAAGCCTTCAAAAATGGTTTGCTCATTTTTTACCGCAAATGGAGTTGCTAATACTTTGTTTGAACAATCCTGCATTAAGCGATACATGTAAAGAGGGCCACCCGCTTTAGGACCTGTACCAGATAAACCTTCACCACCGAATGGTTGAACGCCAACAACGGCCCCAACAATATTACGGTTGATATAAAGGTTACCAACTTCAGCATGTTGAATTACGGTTTGGATGGTTTCATCAATACGAGTATGTAGACCCATTGTTAAGCCATAACCTTTAGCATTAATGCGTGAGATGAGTTGTTCAAGCTCACCATACTTATAGCTAATGATATGTAAAACCGGACCAAAAACTTCACGCTGTAAGTCATCGAGGTTAGGTAACTCAATTGCTGTTGGTACAACAAAAGTTCCTTTATCTAATTCAGTTTGGCTTGTCGCTCCAAACATCAATTGATGTACTGGATAGCCCTTAGACTTCATTTTTTGGATGTGCTGGTCAATCGTCTGTTTTGCTTCGTCATCAATAACTGGACCAATGTCAGTTTTTAAAATAGCAGGGTTGCCTACAATTAACTGTTGCATTGCACCTTTAAGCATTTTAATAACGGTTGCAGCACTATCTTCTTGTACACATAAAATACGCAAAGCAGAGCAACGTTGACCTGCGCTATCAAATGCAGAACTTACAACATCAAGTACAACTTGTTCAGTTAATGCAGATGAGTCCACAATCATTGCATTTTGGCCACCAGTTTCTGCAATGAGAGGAATAGATTGACCATTAGCAGCTAAACGTTTTGCAACTGTCTTCTGCAAAATTTTTGCAACTTCAGTTGAACCGGTAAACATGATGCCATCAATACGTCGATCTTGGCTAAGCTGAGCACCTACTGTTTCACCACGACCTGGTAATAACTGTACAGCACTATGTGGAATACCCGCTTCCCATAAAATTTGCACTGCTTGAGCTGCGATTAAAGGTGTTTGCTCGGCAGGTTTTGCAATAACGCAGTTACCACTAACTAGTGCTGCAGCAATTTGACCAGAGAAAATCGCAAGAGGGAAGTTCCAAGGGCTAATACAAAGTACAGTACCAAGTGGCTGAATGGTTGTATTATTAGGAAGATTTTCAACCTGAGTTGCATAGTAACGTAAGAAATCTACAGCCTCACGAACTTCTGCAATGGCATTCGCATAAGTTTTACCACTTTCACGGCAAAGTAATACCATTAACTCTTGGATACGGCTTTCCATAAGGTCAGCTGCACGTTTTAAATATTGAGCGCGTTGATCTTTAGGTGTATTTGCCCACTCAATTTGTATTTGTTCAGCTGCATTAAGTGCAATTTCTACATCATTAAGATCAGCTTCTTGTACATAACCAACAATTTCATCATTTTGTGCTGGGTTTGTAATTGCAATAGAATGACCTTGTTTCGATAAATCGCTATTTCCTAATAATGGATGACTCTGCCAAATACGGTTACGTAACTGTTGAGCTGTGTTATCTAAAGCTGCAAGCGGAGCGTCGTTTGCTAAATCATATCCTTTAGAATTTTTACGAAGTGTTCCATACATATCTAAAGGAAGAGGAATTGATGGGTGTTTTAAACCAACTGAACCTTCAAGCTTAGCTGCATTACGAATATCATAAATTGGAGACTGGATAAGATCTTCAACTTTAAGTGTTTTATCGGCAATACGGTTAACAAATGAAGTATTCGCACCATTTTCGAGTAAACGACGAACCAGATAAGCTAACAAAGTTTCATGGTTACCAACCGGAGCATAAATACGGCATGGCACGCCTAATTTATTTTGCTCACGTGGACCAACAACTTGTTCATAAAGTGGTTCACCCATGCCATGTAAGCATTGGAATTCATATTGACCAGCATAATACTTGCTTGGATCAGCTAAATGATAAATTGTTGCTAGTGTTTGAGCATTGTGAGTCGCAAATTGTGGATAGATGAACTCAGGCGCTGCAAGTAATTTTTTAGCACAAGCAATATAAGACAGATCTGTATGCACTTTACGTGTGAAGACAGGGTAGTCATCCATACCTTCGATTTGTGCTTTCTTGATTTCGCTATCCCAATATGCACCTTTTACAAGGCGAATCATGAGACGCTTTTGGCTGCGTTTAGCAAGATCAATAATATAATCAACTACGAAGAAACAGCGTTTTTGGTAAGCTTGAATAACGAATCCAATACCTTTCCAGTTCTCAAGTTCTGGCTCAAAACAAAGACGCTCAAGTAACTCAAGAGAAATTTCTAAACGTTCAGATTCTTCTGCATCGATATTTAAACCAATGTTGTACTGTTTAGCTAAACGAGCGAGCTCAAATACTTTGTCGTAGAGTTCTTTGTGAACACGTTCAATTTGCGCACGTTGGTAACGTGGATGTAAAGCAGAAAGCTTAATTGAGATACCAGGGCCATCATAAACGCCTTTACCATTAGACGCTTTACCAATTGCATGAATGGCTTGTGTGTAATCGTTAAAGTAGCGTTCAGCATCATGTTCGGTTAAGGCAGCTTCACCTAACATGTCATAAGAATAGCGGAAACCTTTATCTTCAAGTACTTTTGCGTGGTCGACAGCTTCTTCGATGGTTTCACCAGTTACAAACTGTTCACCCATCATGCGCATTGCTACATCAACTGCTTTACGAATAATGCCACGACCACTACGGGCTAACAGGCCAGTAAGTACACTTGAAAGACTGGTTTGCTTTGGTGTCTCCATAAGCTTACCGGTTAACATGAGGCCCCATGCTGCAGCATTTACAAACATTAAGCTACTTTGGCCAACGTGTTCTTTCCAGTTACCTTGATTGATTTTATCGCGAATGAGCAAATCACGTGTTGCTGTGTCTGGTATACGAAGCAAAGCTTCAGCAAGACACATCAAAGCCACGCCTTCTTGTGAAGACAGAGAGAATTCTTGTAATAACCCTTGAACAATACCCGCTTTACCCGAAGAGGTCTTACGTTCACGTAAATTATGGGCAAGGTTAAATGCAAGGTCATAAATTTTATGATCTAAATCATCAGATACCGCAGCAGCTTGTAATAGCTCTTCTACAGCTTCAGGTTCGGCACGACGCCAAGCTGTATTAATGCGTTGTTCAAACTCACTTTTATCGTTGAATTCGGTGATATAGCCTTGGTGAGATTTATCCATTTGATGAAAAGTATCCATTGTGTTCATATCTATTTCCGCCAACCAGCTCTCGTAAACTCATCTTGAGTAGAGAGGTTTAGATAATTTATCATTACAGAAGAAACACCGAATAACTCACTATATTTTGCCCATTTTTTAGAGGAAAATTCAGATGAATGGCCCCTTATTAAGCCTTGATCGTACAGATTTAAAAATTTTGGATATTCTTCAAACAGATGGGCGTATTTCCAACAGTAGATTGGCTGAACTTGTAAACCTATCTCCAACTGCAGTTATGGCCCGGGTGCAGAAGCTGACGAAGGATGAATTTATCTTGGGTTATGAAGCTAAATTAAATCCAGTTAAGTTAAATGCAAATTTTTTGGTTTTTGTTGAAGTCTTACTCGATAAAACAACACCCAATGTTTTAGATGAGTTTATTGACGCAGTAGTGCATTATCCAGAGATCGTTGAATGCCATATGGTTAGTGGCGGATTTGATTTTTTAATTAAATTACGAAGTGGCAGTATGGAAGAGTTTAGACGTATTGCTGGGCAGGTACTATGGCAATTACCAGGTGTGAAAGAAACGCGTAGCTACCCTGTGATGCAAGTTGTAAAAGATAGTTCAAAAATTAAAATCAAAACTAAAAATAAATAAAAAGGGGCCGAAGCCCCTTTTTATTTTATTCATTTTTATACACTTTCTTTATAGAGTTTATCAGCTTGTTCGAAGCGGTCAGTTACATCAGTATTTGGAGTTTTGCTAATCAAGCTCACTACGATGATGCTGATAAATGCACAGATAAAGCCAGGAATAATTTCGTAAACACCGGTGCTTGCGAAAAGATTTTTCCAACCAATTACAACAACTGCACCTACGATCATACCTGCTAAAGCACCTTCTAAAGTCATACGTTTCCAGAACAATGACAAGATGATGAGTGGTCCAAATGCGGCACCAAAACCAGCCCACGCATAAGCAACAAGACCAAGAACTTTACTGTCAGGATTACCAGCGAGCACAATTGCCAGAACAGCAATTGCAAGTACCATGATACGACCAACCCATACAAGCTCTTTTTGAGAAGCATTTTTACGGATGAAGCCTTTGTACAAATCTTCAGTTAGCGCACTTGAACATACCAACAGTTGACAGCTTAATGTACTCATAACCGCAGCTAAAATAGCAGCTAGGATGATACCGACAATCCATGGATTGAATAAAATTTTAGTCAATTCCATAAATACAGTTTCAGGGTTTTTACTTACAACACCTGCAAGTTCAGGATGTTGCTGGAAATACGCAATACCAAAGAAACCGGCACCGACTGCACCAACTAAACATAAAATCATCCAAGTCATGCCAATACGGCGAGCAGCAGGAATTGATTTTACAGAGTCAGCAGCCATGAAACGTACAAGAATATGCGGTTGGCCAAAATAGCCTAAACCCCAAGCCATTGAAGATAAAACGGCCACCACACTTAAATCTGAAACGATGTTAAATGCATGTGGACGAGCAGTTTCAATAAGCGTTACAAACTGAGTTGTGTCGCCAATTGCAAGGTAAGTTACGATTGGGGTGAGCAAAAGGGCAAAAATCATTAAGCCCGCTTGGAAAGTATCAGTCCAGCTAATTGCCAAAAATCCACCAATACAAACATAACTGATTGTTGCAATAGCACTTAACCAGATTGCGGTGGTATACGACATACCAAATAAATTTTCAAATAAACGAGCGCCAGCTACCATACCTGAGGCACAGTAAATTGCGAAGAAAACCAAGATAATAACGGCAGAGAAAATACGAAGAATCTTTTTCTTGTCATCAAATCGACTTGTAAAATAGTCGGGCAGAGTGAGTGCATTATTTTGGATTTCAGTATGAACGCGTAATCGACCAGCAACCAGTAACCAGTTAAGCCAAGCACCGATAATTAGACCAATTGCAATCCACGCTTCAGATAAACCAGAAAGATAAATCGCTCCTGGTAAGCCCATGAGTAACCAACCACTCATGTCTGATGCGCCTGCGGATAATGCAGTAACGAAACTGCCTAAACTACGACCACCAAGAATATAATCAGAGAAGTCGCTTGTAGCACGGTAGGCAAATAAGCCGATAAGTACCATTGCTACGATGTACACCATAAACATGATGAGGGTGGGATCAAAATAACTCATAATGGATGTGTGTCCTTATATCCATAATCCGTGATTGTAACCTAATCCAGGTCGCTGTTTTCTTGTACGGCATTTCAAGAGGTTGAGATTCAACCACAAAAGAATTTTTTTGCTCTGTTATCTTTGTGATGTGTTTTGTGTATTTTTATGTAAACCAATGTAATTTTAATTACAATGAAAATTAAAGTAAATTTAATCAATAGTTTAGGTGCTATAAATAATTCATTTATTGTTTAGAAAATTATAAAAATAGTAAATTTAGAAAATAGATCAGCATGTTTGGTTACAAAATTAACAATGACAATATATGTCTCAAGAAAAAATTTGACATGAGTTGAGTGTTTTCGCATCAATTTCATGTGAAGAGACAACTTTAGAGGTAAAATTTGCAATAAAAATGAAAGAAATATTAGCTCGTCAATTGATAAAATAGCTCTTTCATACCTTCTGTGGCTGTCATATTTAATAGTTTATATTGAGATGGAACACGAGAATGATCTGCTTGGGGATCTATATAGTAGGCTTCAGTGTAGTTAGGAATTTCATGAACTAAAGCAGCAACAGGGTAAACACTTAAGGTTGAACCAATAACAATGAAAATATCTGCTTCATGCACTTGCTTTATGGCTTCTTCAAATGCTGGAACTGCTTCACCAAACCAAACCACATGAGGGCGAAGTGGATAGCCATTTGGACAAAGGTCATGCTCTAGATCTAATTTCCAACCATTAATTTCATAAAATTCATTTGTATATTGGGCATTTGGTCCAGAGCTTTTCGCTAATCGAATATTACCATGTAGATGCAACACATTCTTGCTACCAGCACGCTCATGTAAATCATCAATATTTTGTGTAATGACTTGTACATCGAAATGGTTTTGTAATTTAGCAATATATTGATGAGCTTCATTTGGCTGAGCTTCTAAAATATTTTTACGGCGTTCGTTATAAAACCGTTGGACTAACGCAGGGTCTTTATCCCAAGCTTCCGGAGTAGCAACTTGCTGTATATCATAATTTTCCCATAGGCCATTACTGTCACGAAAAGTACTAATTCCACTTTCTGCACTCATACCTGCACCAGAAAATACAACAAGTCTTGTCATGTTATTGATCCTACGTATCCAGTTTTATAGCTATTTTATACATATATAAAAAAACCAGTTTAAAAGTAAACTGGTTTTTATCAAATATTGAAAGCAATGCTAAATTTTATAAGCCAGCTTCGTATTCTTCATTTGTTAAAAGTTTTTCAACGTCTGCCATGTTGTCTGGCTTAATTTTATAAATCCAGCCTTTCCCGTATGGATCTTCATTTACAAAATCCGGATCATCTTCAAGGTTTGTATTTACTTCCACTACTGTACCAGAGACAGGGGCATGAATATCAGAAGCAGTTTTAACTGATTCAACTACTCCAGCTTGTTCGCCAGCTGTTACGTGGCTGCCCACTTCTGGAGTTTCAACATAGACCAAGTCTCCAAGCTCATCTTGTGCATGGTCGGTAATCCCAGTAATAACAAGATCACCTTCAATTTTTACCCACTCATGTGTACGTGCATACTTCAATTCTGAAGGGTGATTCATGACATCTCCTTAAGCTTGTGTCCAATATTTTAATAACATTATAAATAGGGGTCTTTGCGCCAGTTACTAGGACTACGACCACTCCAGCGTTTAAATGCCCGGCTGAAATTTGCGACATCAGAATAACCCAGTTCATCCGCAATTTGTTCAAGACTATAATCTGTACGTGAAAGTAAAGAAGTCGCATGACGATAGCGGACTTCATCTACTAATGTTGAAAATGAAGTTCCTTCCGCTGCCAACTGTCGCTTTAATGTGCGATCTGACATGTGTAAGTATTCTGCTACATTTTCTATGCTTAAGTAATGTTGTTCCGAATTACTTAAAATATCACGTACACGCATTGCTAAACGGCGGCGTTCACCTAAAGCAGAGAGTTCAGCCTCACATTGGTTAATAGCAATTTGACTGGCGATTGGATCTGAATTAATTAATTTAAGACCTAAATATTTTTTATCAAAACTAGAAATTAAATGAGGCTGATTAAACCGAATAGTACTGCTTAGTTTGCTCTTATATTTATCAAAGCCTGCTGGTTCTGGAAAATCTAAGTCGACATCGCCCGCTAAATCTTCAATACCTGTCATGGCTTTTGCCATTGTCATGATGCCAATGGTTAAGCCTAAAACAATTTCGGTGCGAAGTGGTTCTAACTCAATATCACATTGTAGTTGTAATGTGGCTTTTGGGCCAAACGTAGAAAAATAGAGTTGTAAAAAAGGTAAGCGTAACTGGATAAAACGAGCAGCGAGAGCAATTGCTTCAGTAATATCTTTTGCTGTCATTATTGCGTAGCCAATAAATCCATGAATTGAAATACGCATTTGGGTGCCAATATGGTAACCCAATGTACTTTCTCCAGTGAGATTTAAGGCATGTTTAACCAGTTCATTTGCTACAGGTGTTGAAATACGATATTCAGGGTCAGCCAATTGTTCACTTGTAAGATGAAAAGGGGCAAATAATGTCTCATCGTTGTATCCCCAACGTGAAACAACATCTAATAGCAATAAGCCATAGACTCCTGGAATACCTTGATCTTGACGAGCTGAGGTAATTTTCATATGCGTTCCGTTGCTCTCATCAATTTTCTACGTGCATTTCTTACACATCTTGTCATGAAATATAATTTGAGTTTATAAAAACTGTTAGACAATCATATCAAGGATTCGTTAAATATTCTTTTTAAAGACAACGATTTTTGTCGTTGAAATAAGTAAAACATCTCCATGTTGATTTAAAGCTTGCGTAACGTAGCTTACAATACCACGATCCAATTTTGTTTTGGATGGTGTAATTGCTGAAATCTCAGCTTCAACATGTATACGGTCACCAGGTCGAGTCGGGCGAGGCCAACGTAAACTAGACTCTGAACCCACGAGTCCCCCATGAATAGGCATACATTCTGTCCATAAGCGCATAGTAATTGCCGAGGTATGCCATCCACTGGCAGCAATACCTTTAAAGATTGGATCTTCTTTAGCTAATTCTTCATCTATATGGAAAGGCTGAGGGTCGTAGTGGCTTGCAAATTGTTTAATCTCAGCTAGTGTAATTTCATATTCACGACTGATAAAACGATCACCAATTTTTAAATCTTCTAAATAAAGCATTAATCCTGACCCTGTACTACTTTTTGCTCAATAAGAAAGCCGCCAGTTTGGCGTTTCCATAATTGTGCATATATACCATTTTTAGCAATTAATTCTTCATGGGTACCTTGCTCTGCAATTCTACCTTCATCAAGAACAATTAAACGGTCCATTTGAGCAATGGTAGACAAACGGTGAGCAATTGCAATAACTGTTTTATCTACCATCAGGTCATTTAAACTAGACTGAATAGCTGCCTCAACTTCCGAGTCTAATGCACTTGTTGCTTCATCTAATATTAAAATTGGTGCATCTTTTAAGAAGACACGTGCAATAGCGATACGTTGTCTCTGACCGCCTGAAAGTTTAACACCGCGTTCACCAACCTGTGCTTCATAGCCAGAACGGCCTTTTAAGTCGACAAGTTGAGGAATAAATTCAGCTGCTTTTGCCTTATGCACTGCACTTTGCATGTCCAGATCGGTTGCATCCGGACGGCCATATTTAATATTTTCAGCAACTGAACGATGGAGTAGAGAAGTATCTTGAGTAACTAAAGCAATATTCGCTCTCAAACTATCTTGTGTAACATCTTCAATATTCTGCCCATCAATTAAAATTGCACCTTCTTTAAGATGGTAGAAATGTAAAAGTAATTGGATGAGAGTGGATTTTCCTGCACCTGAACGGCCAACGATACCAATCTTTTCGCCCGCTTTAATGTGTAAATTAAAGTGATCGATGACATTTTTATTGTTATAGGCAAAGGTCACATCTTTAAATACGATTTCACCTTGCTTTACTGTAAGTGGTTTTGCATCTGGTTTGTCTTGAATATTGATTTTCTTACCAAGAGTTTGCATACCATCTTGAATGGTACCCACATTTTCAAATAAGGCTGACATATGCCACATCATAAACTCAGCCATGCTATTAAGCTTTAAAATCATGGCGGTCGTTGCTGCAATTACACCTAGTGCTGCTAGGCCTTGTGTCCATAGCCAGACTGCTGTTCCAATCACGCCTACAAATAAAACAGCAGAAAGTAAATTAATGCTGACTTCAAAAAGAGTACCTAATCGCATTTGTGCATAGACAGTTGTCATAAACTCTTTCATTGAAGCTTTTGCATACTGGCTCTCACGACCAGCATGGGCAAATAATTTAACCGTTTGAATATTTGTGTAGGCATCTGTTACACGTCCAGTCATTACTGCACGAGCATCAGCTTGTTGCTGTGATACTTTGCTTAAACGAGGAATAAAGAACCAAGCGCTTAATAAGAATAAACCCAACCAAACCATAAGTGGAATGAGTAAAGTTGGTGAAATTGCACCAAGAACGATACTAACGGTAATAAAATAAATGCTGACATAAGCCAACATATCGCCCAAAATAATCCAAAATTCACGGATAGCTAGTGCTGTTTGCATGACTTTTGCTGAAAGGCGACCCGCAAAATCATTATGGAAAAAATCTAGACTTTGCTTTAACAAAAGATTATGAAAACGCCACCGTAAGCGCATTGGAAAAGTACTATATAAAATTTGGTGTTTTATAATAGATTGAATATTAACAAATAAAATATTAGCAAATAAAACGCTAATAAGAATGAGTATATTGGAAGCGTGTTGGCTTAAAAAGCTTTCTGGTTGACTGTTACTCAGCCAGTCGACAAGTTGCCCAATTTTTGAAAAGAGTAGAGCTTCAAAGCTGGCTGCACCCGCTGTACATATAATGAGTAATAATAAGTACGGACGAACACCTTCAGTAGCTTGCCAAACAAATGGGAAAAAGCGAGTTGGTAAGGGCTCATCCAGACCTTTGGTTGGATAAGGATCTACAAGTTTTTCAAACCACTTCAGCATGAATGACTACCTTTATACATCAGCTACTTTATTAAAATTTCGCAATTTAATTTGCAATAAAGTCAGTTAGATCAAACTCGATATAGATGTTGATCTGTTGGGTGTGTGGATACACGTCAAAGTCTATGTTGTATATCTTTAGCTAAAACTGACAAGATTTAGTCAAGATATAAATTTGGAAACGGGAAAAGCCTAAAAGGCATGGTAAAGACAAAAAATGTTTTATTCATTATATCGATAATAATAGATGAAGTGGTGAATGAATTTGATGTGAATGTAATTTTTATAAGTTTTTTTAATAAATGATAAAATACTGATATTTAGCCTAAGCAGCATGAGCCTTTATCTAAATATTGATAAAGGCTCATAATAATTACCACATTAAGTCATCTGGAATAACATATGCTGCATACGGATCTTCTTCGTCAGTAGTTTGTTCATTTTTCTCTGCATTATTAATTAAAATAAAGCCTTGCATTTTTTGATCAATTTTTTCGGCCAAAGCTTTTGGAAGATAAGCGTATTGATCTTGATCTTTAGCAATTACTAAACTACCTGTAACAAGGGCATTGTAGACTTGTTGAGATAGATATACCTTTTTAATCTTATTCTCGTCAATAAATTGATAAGCCACATCTCCGGCAAAATCTACAATTTTGTGTTGTTTAATCATTTGAATAATAGAAGCTTTTAATGCTTTTTCTTCGAGTTGTTGCTGTTTTTCTAGATTTAAAGCTTGGTCTTTAGCTAGTTTTTCTTGTTGAGCTTTTTCAATATTTGCTTTGATTTCTGCTTCATTGCTTTGACCAGTACGCTGCTCATGCTGAGCTTGTTTGGTGAGTTTTTTTGCTTTTTTATTGTCAACTAAACCTGCTTTGAGTAACTGAGCTTGTAAGGCATTTTTAACCATGACTTAATCCGAATCTGAAGAGGAAGAACGATGAAAATAAACAGCCCAATATGAAATACTGAGTGTTAAGCTTAAAATTGCTGGTAGCAAAAATGATTGCAATTTTAAGTAGGGGTGAACTGAAGCAGCAATTATACCACCAATAAGAAAACCTGAAAAAATAAGTAGATGTAAAATAATACGACGGTTTTCTACTTTTAAACCTCGTGCTATGTAACCAAGTGCAAGGCCAAGATCTGTTAAGACACCCGATAAGTGAGTTGTCCTAATAATGGTCCCTTTATAATGGCTGACCATGGCATTTTGTAAACCCATGGCGACACAAGCCCATAATAATCCATATTTGGGAAAATAAGGCAGTAATAACCAGCAAAGAAAAATAAAGAAGGCAACTAAGCTTAAAGGGAGGCCATATCGACGGCCTAATTTGAAATGGCTATTACCTAAAATAAAACCACTATAAAATGATCCACATACATAACATAGTATAACAAGTACCAAATATATGACGTGATCAAACTGCCAGTTTACCAAACTCATCGCTAACATACTGACATTACCTGTCATATGCGACACCGATTGATGTAAAAGGGTGATTAACCCTAATACATTAATCATTCCGGCATTCATTGCCAGTAAAAAGGCGCCAATTTGGAACCAGTTTGGTAAACGTTGAAATGGCATGTTCTCTAAGAGTTTTGTCTTGAGCGAATATCAACAGCGGCAGTAAATAAAACATCAGTTGATGAGTTAAGAGCTGTTTCGGTTGAATCTTGTAATACACTAATAATCATACCAACTGCAACAACTTGCATCGCAATTTCTGATGAAATACCAAATAAACTACAAGCGACTGGAATTAAAAGTAAAGAACCACCGGCAACACCAGACGCACCACATGCTGAAACTGTAGCGACTACTGACAAAATAATCATAGTTGCCAAATCAACATGAATCCCCAATGTATGCACAGTTGCTAAAGTAAGCACAGTGATTGTAACAGCTGCCCCAGCCATATTAACTGTAGCACCTAAAGGAATAGAAACACTTGCAGTAGATGGATTAACACCTAAACGTTCAGCTAAATCAAGGTTAACTGGGATGTTAGCTGCTGAGCTGCGTGTGAAGAATGCAGTAATACCACTTTCTTTTAAGCATTTAAAAACAAGTGGGTATGGATTGCCACGAATTGTTAAACCTACCAAAATTGGGTTAACTACAAGAGCAACAAAAAGCATTGTTCCTAATAGAACAGCTAATAATTGCGCATAACTTTCAAGCGTTGCTAAACCAGCATCGGCAAAGGTTACTGCAACTAAACCGAAAATGCCTACAGGTGCAAATGCGATGACTTTGTGAATAATCGCACTCACAGCATGTGAAACATCATGCATCACTTGTTTAGTCGTATCTGAACTATGACGCATTGCCAAACCTAGACCAATTGCCCATGCCAGAATGCCAATAAAGTTCGCTTCACTAATTGCTTGAACAGGGTTTGCAATAAAACTTAAAAGCAAATTTTTTAATATATCAGCGAGGCTACCAGGCGCTTGTAGGTTGTTATGTGAAACAGTATTAAGATAAAGAGTACTTGGAAAAGACAAGCTCGCAACAACGGCACTAAACGCAGCTAATAGCATACCCACTACATATAATAGTAAGACTGGTCGTAAATTTGCACTATGGCCAACCTGAAAGTTAGCAATAGATGAGAGAACCAGTACGAAAACTAAAATAGGAGCAACCGATTTCAATGCTTTAATGAACAGCTCACCAAACAAGCTTAAGTAAGGTGTAACGGTTGGAAATAATAGTGCAACACCTATTCCTAAAATAATGGCGATAATAATTTTGGTGACTAAGCTTAATCGAGAAAAGAATTCAAGCATATAAAGGCCTTATTAACCTATTCATGGCTAAAGGTTGAACAAGCGGAGTATTTTATACTTAAGTGATGTGAATCTTAAGCTTTTTTATATCAAGTAATTAGATTAATAAAAAAAGGTAATATTAAGTATTTGTTTTTAAAATAGTAAAATTAAATTATTAAATTAATTAAAAAGATATTCTGCTTATATAACAGTCAATAAAAAATTAACTGTGGGGTCTAAAAACCTATTGAAAAATAGTGGAGGGAGAGACAGAAAGAAATAAGAGAGTGTATTGTTGTTTTCAATAGCTTTAGATACTTGAAAAACTACGCGAATTTTCAATCCTCTTTGCTCGGTTTATTACCAGCTACCAAGTTGAAAAATCGCATATTTCAGGAATACATTAATATTATTATAATTTTATAAATTCAGCGCAGTTATTCTATACAGTATAACTGATAAAGCGTATTCAAAATTGAGTGCATCTTGTCATCCTTTATAGAATAGAAAATTTGTTTGCCATCACGACGTGTTGAAACGACATCACTTTTACGTAACATCATCAATTGTTGTGAAAGAGTGGGTTGGGTGATTTGGGTTTTCTCTTCGATTTGAGAGACATTTAACTCCTCATGAGCTAAGTGACATAAAATTAATAAACGGTCAGGGTTAGCTAAAGACTTTAATGTGCCTACGACTGAATCAGCCGCATTTTTCATTTCTTCAATTTGGAGTCCATCTTTCATACTTTATACCTATATCAATATGGCCGGCATAGTATAGATTGATCTTAAGAAAATGAATGTAGCAAAACTAATCAATCCAATTGTTTTTGTTGAAAAGGTTTATAAGTGTAATTGATAAATATATAACATTATTAAGGTATAACAATAATTTGTAGTTGTTTTGTGTCAAAAGTGTTGCATTGTGTGAGAAGCGTAATTGTTAAGTATAAATGAAACAAAGTCAAAGGAAAAAAATCTTATTTTAAGTTCTATCTATAGTTAATTCTGATTTATCTATGAAAGGGTAATAAAAAAAGATTGAGTTTTTACTTTTTAAAGATATAATTGATTCTGTACAGACAGGTCTGTATATTCTAGTTTGGGATGATAGTCCAAAAAAAACGTCTAACTCTAGGCTAGAATGACTTTCAGACGCAGCGTGATGAATAAGAAGAAGATTCAACAATATAAGAAGAATAATATCACGCTTTATTTTTTACTGTGCAACTTTTTCAAACTCAATAAGCTTCTCTACACGTTTCCAGTAGTCATTAATTTTTACTGAGCCGTGCTCAACCTGAGCTTGAATGGTCATACCTTCTAAAATATTGACTAACAGTAATGCTAAAGGACGAGATTCCTCAATTTCATGTTGAACAAGAAGATCCTGCATTAACTGAGTCAACCATATTTTGTATAAAGTCGCAGGTTGGTGAGTTGAAGGGTATTGCTTTAATACTTCTTCTAAGGCTTTTTGAAACATACAGCCATTAAAATCTTCGCTATTAAACCAATCTGCATACCATAAAAAGATTGCCTTAATACGGGCTAATGGATCATTTTCGTCTTGTTTAGATATAGCAGCAGTAAGAGAATTTTGTAAAAGTGAGTTTCTTAGTAATAAACACTCTTCAATTAGTTTCTCTTTGGAAGGGAAGTATTTGTAAAAAGTCATTTTTGCTACACCAGACTCACTGATGATACGATCAACCCCTATAGAGTTATAACTATATGAGTTAAAAAGTCTTAATGCAGTGGTAATAATGTCATCTTTTTTTGACATATTTTAGTAGCCTCACACAAAAAATTTGCTCTTAGCCTAAATGGTCGAGTGTATAAATAAAAAGCAAGAACGCACAATTTTACATTGTATTGATTGTTATTGATAGAAAAAAATAGGTTTTTTAAAAACAATAGAAGGGCAAAGCATGATGCTCTAGGTATATATTTTATATTTGCTGAAAAAATTTCTATGTCTTAATTAGACGTATTTACTAGATAATTTTTTAATTTAGAAAATAATTTTAAACCATAGAAATGTAACCGCAAAATAGATTTATAGATTGGTATATTTAAACATGTATTTATAAAAGAAAAAAGGAGAAATTTTAGAATTTTCTCCCTTTAACCTATTTAGTCAATATTATTCTGCCGGTGGCAATAACATAAGAATTGAATCATTCAATAATTGAACAATGTTTTCTAAAATCTCTACATTGCTTAGCTGGTTATTAAATGGAATACTTTCTCCATCTGCTATTGTTTTGAGTTGAGTGGCAAAAGATTCCACTATCGTTAAATCTTCTCCATTGCCCCAAAACTTTAAAACTCCATTTTGTTCTGTATAAAGTAGGCGAGAGGCTGGTTCTAGCAATAATTCATAACCTTCTGACAAAATAGCATTGAGGTCTTCAACTTCTATCTCGTCTGGTTCAGGAATATTATCTGGATATTTAGGTTCAGTCATATATGCCATGATGGCAGCATCAAGTACTGATGAATTTTGCAATTGAGCTAAAACCAACCCTCTTAAATACGCTAATTCTTCTGTATTAATTTCACCAACTTGAGAAATACTCTTTCGGGCAATATCTATGACAGGGTTTTGTAGTAATTCATCGGTAGCAAATTGGTCACTAATTCTGTCAATCATGCCAGAAATATTAGGCATACGGAAACCAAACGAGAAAGTTAAGCAATCATCTTCAGCAACACCATAATGTGCTAAGCCAGGTGGAACATATAATAAGTCACCAGGAGCTAAAACTTCGTCAAAATGAACATCTATGTCTGGCAATAATTTTAATGGTTGATTTGGAACAAATTCAGTGGTTGCATCACACATTTGGCCTAATTGCCAACGGCGGTGTCCATGTCCTTGAACAAGAAATACATCATAAAAGTCAAAATGTTTTCCAACTGAGCCGCCTTTAGGTGCATAAGAAACCATAATGTCATCACGACGCCATTGAGGAATAAAAGGAAATTTCTTCCATAATTCCGCTAAATCGAATGAGTAATGATCAACTGCTTGTACTAACAGTGTCCATAGCTTTGGTAATTTTTGAAAGTCACCTTTAGTTAGAGGAGAAGACTTTACGTGCCACTCATTTGGATTTTTGTCTTTTTGACGAATAAGACGTGCGCTAACATGATCTTCTAAAGCGAATTCTTTCACATCATTTGGCTCTAACACGCCAATGATTTCAGGCATGGCATTACGCACAAGTAATGGTTTTTTCTGCCAGTATTCTGATAAAAACTGTTCAGCAGTAATGCCGCCTAAAACGGTTAAAGGTTCTGTCATGGAGATAACCTATAAATAAACTAATAAATATTAAGGAATTTGAAGTTCAAGCTGTCTTAAAATCTGACAAAGCTGAATCATGGGTAAGCCCATTAGGGTGGTTTGATCTTGGCCTATCATTTTCTCAAATAAACTAATGCCAAGACTTTCACACTTAAAGCTTCCAGCACAATGAAGGGGCTGATCTAAATCGATATATCTTTCAATTTCTGAGTCGCTTAAATTGCGAAATTTAACTTGATAATGTTCAACTAGAGTGTGTTCAAAGTTTTTTTCAAGACATTGAACACTTAAGGCTGTACTAAAAAAGACTGTTCTGGCTGAGTTTGCTTTTAACTGAGCTTTAGCATTTTCAATAGTCAATGGTTTGCCAATAAAATCATGAGGTGCATGTTCTCGCCATGCAACCTGATCTGATCCAATTACAATTGCTTCCGGATTTTTCTGAGCAATAACCTGAGCTTTAGTAAAAGCCAGTCTTTTAGCTAAATCATCAGCATGAGTCTCGCCACGAGAACTTTCATCAATATCTGGACTAATACAGATATATTCGATGCCCAAACGATTCATCAAATCCTTACGCGTTTGACTACTCGATGCCAAAATAATTTGGGGGTGTTTCATTACACTGCGTATTCCATTAATACATCTAATGGGACATAACTTAATACTGCTTGATGGCAGGCATGAAGTTTGACAGGTGGAGCTTGACCAGCTTGATATGCTTCTACCCAACGAGTTACACAAATGCACCAGAAGTCCCCTGGCTGTAGGCCAGGGAAGCCAGCTTCAGGTAAAGGAGTAATGAGATCGTTGCCAACTTTTTGCGAAAAATTTAAAAAGTCAGACGTCATTTGAGCGCATACAGTGTGTTGCCCAAGATCTGTTATTGCTGTATGGCAAAAACCATTTCGAAAATATCCGGTAATAGGATCAAAACAACAGCTCGCTAAAGGCTCACCTAAAACATTTAAACGATTGATTTGTGGATCGGGATGAATAGACATAATCGATGAAATATTAAATTACTACCTCTATCATAATCAAAACTTTGGCTTTCTACAGCTTTTATGCAAAAAAACTAACCTTTTTTGATGTAATCATTTAAAATTGGCGCGTTTTTAAAATCATAAAGAGAGCTTTACATGAATTTTCAGCGCATGACTGACCTTAACTTAGCAGGTAAACGTGTACTTATTCGTGAAGATTTAAACGTTCCTGTTAAAAATGGTGTGATTACCAGCGATGCTCGTTTACGTGCGGCACTTCCAACAATAAAAGCTGCTTTAGAAAAAGGCGCTGCTGTAATGGTATTTTCGCATTTAGGTCGTCCTGTTGAAGGTGAACCAAAGCCTGAACAATCACTTGCACCAGTTGCAGCATATTTAACTGAAGCATTAGGCCAAGAAGTTAAATTATTTACTGATTATCTTGATGGTGTAGAAGTTCAGGCTGGACAAGTTGTTTTGCTTGAAAATGTTCGTTTTAACGCTGGTGAAAAGAAAAATAATCCTGAGCTTGCACAAAAGTATGCTGCTTTATGTGATGTATTTGTGATGGATGCATTCGGTACTGCTCACCGTGCAGAAGCTTCTACTGAGGGCGTAGCACGTTTTGCTCCAGTTGCAGCTGCTGGTCCTTTATTGGCTGCTGAATTAGATGCGCTTGGCCGTGCAATGCAAACACCTGAAAAACCAATGGTTGCTATTGTTGCTGGCTCTAAAGTTTCAACAAAACTTGATGTTTTAAACTCATTGTCTACTATTTGTGATCAACTTATTGTTGGTGGTGGTATCGCAAATACTTTCTTGGCGGCCGCTGGTTACAACGTTGGAAAATCTCTATACGAAGCTGACTTGGTGGAAACAGCAAAACAAATTGCTGCTAAAGTAAGCGTTCCACTTCCTACAGATGTTGTTGTAGCGGATGCATCTCAAATTAACTTTGAAGATTTCTTGGGTTCTTTGGCGGCTGCACAAGCAGTTGTTAAAAAAGTTGAGGATGTAACTGCAAACGATATGATTTTAGATGTTGGTCCTGAAACAGCTAAAGCATTTGCAAATATTTTAACAACATCAAAAACGATTCTTTGGAATGGTCCCGTTGGTGTGTTTGAAGTTGATCAATTTGGTGAAGGTACTAAGGCACTTTCTCTTGCAGTTGCTCAATCTGATGCATTCTCGATCGCTGGTGGTGGTGATACTTTAGCTGCGATTGATAAATATGATGTTGCTGACCAAATTGGTTATATTTCAACTGGTGGTGGTGCGTTCCTTGAATTTGTTGAAGGTAAAACTTTGCCAGCAGTGGCTGTTTTATTGGAACGTGCATAATACATATATGTAAAAATAAGAAGGGGTTGGGTTCAACCCCTTTTTCATTGATAAGTCATTAAATTGTCATATTACTGAAATAAAATAATGAGCACTAAATCACCAATTGTGGAAAATAGTGATGAATTTAAAACTTACCTTAGCTGCTTTATTAATTGTTCCAGTGATGTTGACTGCTTGTGCGAAAAAAGAAGAGTCTTCTAAAGCAGGACAAGATGCAGCATCTACAGCAGTTTCTGATAAAGTAACTCCTGAACAGCAAGCTACAATTGATTCGCTTGATAAGCCAGTTTTAGATGAAAAGAATACAGATGTGGTTGAAGGTAGTGCGTCTAGCGAGTCGGCTGCTTCAGAAACTCATTAATTTGTTGTTTTTTGTTAAAAAGTCCCTGCAAATGCAGGGATTTTTTTTGAAATACTGTGATTTGTTGCTGAATTGAAATAAATGACAAGGTAGAATAAGCCGCACTACCTGGGAGGATATTATGGCACTCATTTCAATGCGCCAGCTCTTGGATCACGCTGCGGAACATAACTACGGCGTACCAGCATTTAACGTAAATAACTTAGAACAAATGCGTGCAATTATGCTTGCCGCAGATGCAACCAATTCACCTGTAATTGTTCAGGCATCAGCTGGAGCTCGCAAATATGCAGGCGCTCCATTCTTACGCCATCTTATTTTGGCTGCAATCGAAGAGTGGCCGCACATTCCAGTGGTAATGCACCAAGACCATGGTACTAGCCCTGATGTATGCCAACGCTCTATTCAACTTGGTTTTAGCTCAGTGATGATGGATGGTTCATTAGGTGCTGATGGTAAAACCCCTACAACTTACGATTACAACGTAGATGTAACTCGTCAAGTCGTAGCAATGGCTCATGCTTGTGGCGTGTCTGTTGAAGGCGAAATCGGTTGCTTAGGTAGCCTTGAGACAGGTATGGCTGGAGAAGAGGATGGTGTTGGTGCAGAAGGTGTACTCGATCATTCTCAACTTTTAACTTCTGTTGATGAAGCGAAGCAATTCGTTGCTGACACAAATGTTGATGCCTTAGCAATTGCTGTAGGTACTTCACATGGTGCTTATAAATTTACACGTCCACCTACAGGTGACATTCTAGCAATTGATCGCATTAAAGAAATTCATGCGGCGTTGCCAAATACTCATCTTGTAATGCACGGTTCAAGCTCTGTACCACAAGAATGGTTAAAAGTAATTAATGAGTTTGGCGGCAATATCGGCGAGACTTATGGTGTGCCAGTTGAGCAGCTTGTAGAAGCAATTAAACACGGTGTACGTAAAATCAATATTGATACTGACTTACGCTTAGCTTCAACAGGTGCAATTCGTCGTTTCATGGCAGAGAATCCAGCTGAATTTGATCCACGCAAGTACTTCGCTAAAACTGTCGATTCAATGAAACAAATTTGTATCGATCGTTATGAAGCCTTTGGTACAGCAGGTAATGCTGACAAGATCCGTCCAATTTCATTAGAGAAAATGGTAGATCGTTATAAATAATTCCCGATAGGGTTTGATTTATGGAAACCGGTTATTTATATAACCGGTTTTTTATTATCTAAATCTTATCCATAAAAAAACCTGTGATAAACACAGGTTTTAATTAAATAAAAATTAACTTACTTTTGCAGATTCTTTTTGTCGAGACTTGGATCTTTAATCTCTACATAAGCATTTGCACGTACTTCACGTAACCAGCTATCAATTTCAGTATTGAATTGACGTTCACCTAAAATTTGACGTGCCATACGTTCTTGATATTCTTGAGTCATATCTTTTTCGCGTTTGTCTGTCACTTGTAGAATATGCCAGCCAAATTGAGTTTGAAAAGGTTCACTAATTTGACCTACAGGAATTTCCTGCATTTTTTTATCAAACTCAGATACCATCATTCCTGGATTAACCCAGCCTAAACTACCACCGTCACGCGCGGAACCTGTATCGTTTGAATAAGTTGCCGCAAGAGTGGCAAAATCTTCACCTGCCTTCAATCGCTTGTAAATGCTATCAATGATTTGTTTTGCATTTTCAGGACTTACTACCTCGGAAGGCTGAATAAGAATATGGCGTGTTTGATACTGTGGTACTAAGGCTTTTTGTTCATTTTGCTTGCGTTCTAAGAGTTTTAGAACATGTACACCATCTCGTACAGAAATTAGATCAGTGGTTTGACCATCTTGTAGGGGAGTAATACGGGCAGCGAGTTCAGCCGGAATATCAGAAAGGGGACGGAATCCCATGTCTGCACCTTCAACTTTTACTGTCGCAGTTGAAAGTTTTTTGAGAGCATTTAAATCATTGCTTTGAGCCAGCTTTGAACGAACTTCTTTAGCTACACTTTGAACTTCTTGAGGATTGTCTCCAGAAATTCGCATATGGATCACATGTGCCTGATTGCCGAGAGCAGCTTGACCCTGTGGTGATTTTAAGAAATTGTCAACATCTTGATCACTAATCTTAATACGTGACATCACTTGCTGTTGGCGTAGACGATTAATTGCTAAATCTTCGGCAATACGGCCTCGTAAATTTTCATAAGTTCCTGGAGCAATCGCATCTAATTTTTGTTGAAATGCTTCTAAACTTTTACTGCCAGATTGACTTGCTACTTTAAGTACTGCCTCGTTTAGGCTTTTCTCATCAGGTTTAATACCATAACGTTTTACTTGTTCAAGTTGAGCTTGACGTAAGATGAGTTGGTCTAAAACTTGAAATTGTAAGTATTGTTGGGGTGGTACTTCTTTTTTTTGTGCCTGTAACTCGTGAGTAGCTTCTGCCATTCCTTGTTCAAGGTCACTTTTTAAAATTACGCTATTGTCCACAATTGCCACAACTTCATCAGTGGGTTGGGCAAAACTATGCATTGATGAAGATATTAATACAGCAAGGGTTGTTGCTTTAAAAAACTGTTTAAGATGCTTTGCCTTCATTAACGTTGTGTCCAAGATTGATTAATTTTGTTAAAACCTAAAACGCGATTTTCAAGTATAGATGCAAGTTTGTTGTTTAAACCACCTAAACCTTTAAGTGTGACTTCAGCCATAATCGCGCGTTTCTCGTTAACATTAGGAGATTTTGGATCATCTAGGTCGTTATAGTAAGAACGACCGTAGACTGAGATACCCCAGCAACATGATTCATAGTTAACACCTAATAACAGCTCACGAGCCACATCATTGTCCATGTCATATTGAACAAGACCCATAATACGCCAGTTGTCTTTAATTGGTTGTATAAACGATGCAACAACTTGATCGTAAGTGTGTTGACGACCAACAATGTCTTTGCGATAGAAGTAACCTAAGTTATATAGGTTGCCTTTATCGCCTGTATAGTAAACTTGGAAGTCTCTCTGGGCATTATCACCATTTGACATCCATGCCGAATTGGCTGCAATCGTAAAGTTCTGGTTAAGTTGGCTTGTTAAGCTAACGACAGGACCAGTATTACGTTCGGTATCAATCTCATCTGGTTCGTTTAGAGTAACGCGTCGATCTTCAAAGTAATAACTTTGTCCTACACTGGCACGCAAACGTTCTAAACCTACCGTGTCAAAAAGACTATAACTTACACCTAGTGATAAAAAATTGTTGTCTTCAAGGCGGTCATGCCCATAAAAGCGGTATGGGTTAAAGAGTTGATCGTAATTAACCGATGCTGAAGTTGAGTCAAAGTTTGGATAACCGTCCTGGTTCTTGTAAGGCGCATACGCATAAAATGCACGAGGGGTGATCGTTTGTAGGTATTTACCTTCGCGTTCAAAAGTTAAACCACTATCCAAAGTAAACTGAGGTACAACGACTGATTTATTTTCAGAGCCACCAGGGTTATTTAACTGAGTATCTTTATCATAGAATGTTTGGATAGAGCGTACAGAAACTTCAGGAATAACAAAGGCTGCCGGTGTTCGATAGTTATAACGTGTTGCGAACTGGTTATAAATACGGGTGCCGCTACTTTCCTGAGCAGAACCGTCATTAATTGATTTTTTAAAGTATGCTGTATCGTTATTAAATTCGTATTGCAATCCTTGTGGGTTACCAGTGACATAATTTAATAAGAACTGTGGTAAACGTGCATAAGGTTTGTTTACATCCTTAACTGAAGGATCTAGCGTTTGGAAGTCTTCAACTTTAAGCTGAGCTTTTAAACCCGGAATACCATGTTGATAGTTCAGTTCCCAAGCTCTTCGTAGATTTACATCAGTTTTAGTATTTGGACTGTGATCTAAATCCGCAAAATAATCTTTATCCGATGCATAACGATATTCAAGATTAGTCGACCATTGATCGTTAATATTCCAGTTGTGGAGAAAATTAAAATCTTTACGGTCTTTATCGTTATATTCTTTATCAGATGGAAGAATACCGCCTGATATTACTCCTGCACCGAAGCCATCCGTTAAATAGCGAAATTCACCTTTGAGCATGGCTCCACGTTCTGATAGATATCGTGGAGTAATCGTTGCATCATAATTAGGCGCAAGATTTAAATAAATTGGAACAGAAAGTTCACCGCCACCACCACTATTTGAGAAACCTGAAAAACCAAACTGTGGGTTAAGAATACCTGTAGTTCGACGGTCATCAATTGGGAAGTTAAAGTATGGGACTGCTATAACTGGTACATCTTTAACATAGATTTTTGCATTACGAGTGACGCCTCGACCAGTTTCCTGATTTAGCTCAATTTTATTAGCCTGAATTTTCCAAGCAGGTTTTTGGCCTGGTGGACAAGTGGTATAGCTTGCATCGTTAAGAACCATTACATTTGGAGAGGTTCTTTCGATTTTTCCAGCGTGACCATGTGCATGCTGCTGTTCAGAAATATAAAAACTATTATTTAAATCACCAGTTTGAGTCTTTAAATTGTAATTAATTTCATCACTTTGAGAGAGTAAGCCGCCTTGGGCTAACTGCACTCGACCTTGTGCATGAGCAAATGTTTGAGTTTTATCGATGGTAACTTTATCGGCACGTACAGTACGACCTTCTTGATCTATTACTACGTTTCCTTCTAGCTCAGAATCGCCAGCAGGGTTGTAATGACCATAATCCGCCGTTACAACCGATGTAGCCTTATCTGCATCTAATGCTTTAGTTTCAGGATTAATCGGTGTAATCCAAGTTCCTTGGCAAAATGCCGAACTCAAATATTTATTATTGCGCAACTGCGCTTCAGGTGCAGATTTATCAACATAATATTGTTGAAAGAATTCCTGCCCAGGATAGGCTTCCTTAATACTCGCCTTAAGTTGATTATTGTCTATGTTGGAGACAACACCAGCTGACTCAGCATAACTTGATTGTATGGAGCCACATAAGAGCGTAAAAATAGCGGTCGCTAAAGGATTAAATTTAAACTGATGCTTCATTGTCTCATTAACCAAGTATGCTAATTCACAATTAATTATTGTCGCATCATAGAGAAAAAGTTTATAAGTGGCTACACTTAACCCTTCAAAAATCTCAGCTTGTTTTAGATTTTATTGCAAATGAATACACAACGTGAACAATTGATACATACATGGCTTACATCTGTTCTTGAAAATGATCAATTTCAGATCGCTTATTTGGCAGGGGATGCCAGCTTTCGCCGTTATGCTCGCATCCAGTTACAAAATAAAACTTATATGCTTATGGATGCGCCTCCTGAAAAAGAAGACTGTGTTCCGTTTGTAACCATTGACGAATTTTTTGCAGGTCATGGGGTTCGCGTGCCTCAGATTGTTGCAAAAGATTTAACTCAAGGTTTTCTATTGCTAGAAGATTTTGGTGATGTACTGTTGTCGACATTATTAAATGATGCAACAGTTGATCAATATTACGAACAAAGCTTTAAACAGCTCACTCATTTGCAATCAATTAATGGTATTGATCATTTCCCAGCTTATTCTTATGAAAAGCTTATGTCTGAAATGCAGTTGCTAACAGATTGGATGTTGCCATCACTTGGAATACATCCAATGGCTGAGCAAAAGAAAACTATTGATGATGCATTTGATTTCTTAGCCAATGCTGCATTGGCTCAACCGCAAGTTATTGTGCATCGTGATTTTCATAGTCGTAATTTAATGAAAATTACTAATGAAGAAGAATTGGGGGTAATCGACTTTCAAGATGCGGTTATTGGTGCCGACACTTATGATTTAATCTCGATTACACGTGATGCGTATGTACAGTGGAATGCTGAGCGTGTTTATCAATGGTTTAAAGTTTTCTATGAGCTTTTACCAGCATCTGCTAAACAAAACCGAACTTTTGAGCAATTTAAACGTGATGCCGATTTAATGGCAATTCAACGTCATATCAAGATTTTGGGCATTTTTGTTCGTCTGTTTGAGCGAGATGGTAAGTCTGGATATTTAAAAGACTTGCCGCGAGTCATGTGGTATTTACTTGAAGAGAGTCGTGGTTATCATGAGCTTGATGACTTCATGACGTTTATTCGTAACTCAGTCATGCCTAAGTTTATAGAAAAATATGGCCCCTATGAGGTAGCAGCATAATGAAAGCAATGATTCTTGCTGCTGGCTTGGGCAATCGTATGCGTCCACTTACGCTATATACACCAAAGCCTCTGCTTGAGGTGGGTGGTAAGCCACTTATTGTGTGGCATATCGAAAAACTTAAGAAAATTGGTGTGACTGAAATAGTCATCAATTCTGCCTGGTTGGCTGATAAGCTCATCAGTAGCTTAGGCGATGGTTCTCAATTTGGTGTGGACATCCGTTGGACACGAGAAGAAGAAGGGCTGGAAACAGCTGGTGGAATTATTAATGCTTTGCCACTGCTTGGAACAGATCCATTTATTCTGGTGAATGGTGATGTATGGACCACAATGGGTTTTGAAGCGCTACGCGATATTCAGCTAAATGATGATTTAGCTCATCTTGTGTTGGTTGATAATCCTAAACAACATCCTGAAGGCGATTTTACATTATTGGATGGACGTGCTTTTGCATTCGATCAAGATGTGAGGGGTGAGAATCTCACTTTTAGTGGTGTATCTGTTATCAATCCTAAGCTCTTTGATGGATTGGAGCCTGGTAAACGTCCGTTAGCACCATTGTTGAAGCAAGCGATGCAAAATCAAAAGGTATCTGCTGAAAAGCTTAAGGGTGCATGGGTGGATGTGGGAACGCCTGAACGTTTAATGGAGCTAGATTTGCAAATTCGTGAAGGCTTCTATGATTAACTGCGTAATCCCTAATCGTTAAATAGTGTTCCACGATGCATAAATGGGTATACTTTGTTTTAAATTTTACTTAGATGTTATCTGTTTATGCATCCATTTTTTCAAGAGTTACAACAGGGTAGTCAAAAACTAGGTTTGTCGCTTAGCGATGAAGCTTTGACATTATTGTTAAAGTATCAAGATGCTTTGGTACTTTGGAACAAAGCTTATAATCTAACAGCGATTCGTGATCCTAAAGAAATGTTAGTGAAGCATTTGTTAGATAGCCTAAGTATTTTGAAAGATTTAACACCAGGTCGATTGCTTGATGTAGGTACTGGTGGTGGTATGCCAGGCATGATCATTGCTTTATGTCAACCAGAGCGCTCTTGTGTATTGCTTGACTCAAATGGTAAGAAAATTCGTTTTTTGAAACAGTTTATTGCTGACCTTAAGCTTAAAAACGTAGTAGCTGTGCAAACGCGTGTTGAAAATCAAGATACAATTGATGAGCTTGGTCAATTTGATGTGATCACAAGTCGTGCATTTGCCTCTTTAACTGATTTTGTTGAAGCTGCACGTCCATATTTACATGAGCATAGTATAATTGCTGCGATGAAAGGATTGATCCCAGTTGAAGAAATGGAAGAGCTTAAGCAGGAATTTTCATGTAAAGTAATTGAACTGCATGTACCAAGACTTGATGAACAACGTCATTTACTTTTACTTCAACGAATTTAAATAAAAAGTATTAGGGTTACCATGGCTCAAATTATTGCGATTGCAAACCAAAAAGGTGGTGTTGGTAAAACAACGACTGCAGTAAATCTTGCAGCATCACTTGCTGTATTGAAAAAACGTGTATTACTTGTTGATATAGATTCACAAGGTAATGCTACGATGGGGTCTGGTATTCAAAAGAATGATCTACTTTACTCAATCACTGATGTGTTATTGGGTGAAGTGCCAATTGAAACTGCAATTCAAAAGGCAGAGGTTGGATATAAAGTTTTGGGTTCAAACCGTGAGCTTTCAGGTGTTGAACTGGCAATTGCCGAACAAGAAGGTCGTGAGTTCATTTTAAAGAATGCTCTGAACGAAATTAGAAATTCTTTTGACTACATTATTGTTGACTGTGCCCCTAGCTTAAGTTTAATTACGGTAAATGCCTTAGCTGCCGTAGATAGTGTAATCATTCCTATGCAATGTGAGTACTACGCATTGGAAGGTTTGGCTGATTTAACCCAAACAATCGATCGTATTCAAAAAGCATTAAATCCTGATTTAGAAATTATCGGTGTTTTACGTACGATGTACGACGCACGTAATGCTTTAACTCGCGATGTATCAGCTGAGTTGGAACAGTATTTTGGTAAGAAGCTCTATGACACTGTGATTCCACGTAATGTTCGTTTGGCTGAAGCTCCAGCGCATGGTTTGCCAGTGATTTATTTTGAAAAAAGTTCGAAAGGTGCAGTTGCATACTTAAATCTTGCGGCTGAGATGTTAAAGAAAAGTAAAGTAAAGAAAGGAAGTAAAGTATGAGCATCAAAAAACGCGGATTGGCGAAAGGGCGTGGTTTAGATGCATTACTTGGTTCAATTCAAAAAGAAAAATTACAACTAGAAGCTCAAGCACTTGATCATGGTCAGTTAAAGCAAATTGATGTGAATTTGTTGAAGCGAGGTGAATATCAGCCACGTCGTTTTATTCATGAGCATGATTTGCAAGAGTTGGCATCCTCTATTGAAAAGCATGGGGTAATGCAACCAATCGTTATTCGTCCTGTAGATGATGAAGCTCATCCTTACGAAATCATTGCAGGTGAGCGCCGATGGCGTGCAGCACAAATTGCTGGTTTAACTGAAATTCCAGCAATTGTTCGTGATTTAAATGACCAAGTTGCGATTGCTTTAGCGCTTATTGAGAATATTCAACGTCAAGATTTGAATCCAATTGATCAAGCCTTGGCATTACAACGTTTTCATGATGAATTTGGTTTAAGTCATCAGGAAATTGCAGATACCGTAGGTAAAGCGAGAACAACGGTCAGTAATTTGTTGCGTCTATTAAGTTTAGCCGATGACATTAAAGAATTTATGCAACAAGGCCAGCTTGATATGGGCCATGCTCGTGCCATCTTGACTTTAAAAGGTAAAGAGCAACTTGAAGTAGCTAAAATTGTCATTGAAAAGGGATTATCCGTTCGTCAAACTGAGCAATTAGTACGTGATTGGAACGAACCTAAACAGGAAAAGGAAAAAACTCCTGTTGCACCAGACATTGAGCAATTAACTCAGAAATTATCGGAACGTTTTGGTGCCAATGTTAAAATTGATCATAACCAGAAAGGTAAAGGGAAACTTGTTATTCATTATCATTCACTCGATGAGTTAGATGGTATTTTGAATATTTGTTTGCCAGATTAATTCTAAGTTAGGTCATATATTTCTAATTTATATTCTTGGGGAAGAAAATATGTGGGAACTTGTGAAAGCGGGCGGCTGGTTAATGCTGCCTTTAATTTTGTGTTCAATTTTAACGGTCGCTATTAGTATTGAACGTTTTATACGTTTGAGACGTTCACAAGTTTTGCCTAAAGCACTGATGAGTGATGGTAGTGCAGATATTTCTCATATCATCACAAATTTGGAGCAAGATACTGATGCCTCAAGTACAGCATTAGGAAATATTCTAAAAGCTGGTTTTGAGCATCAGGAGCATGGAGAGCAATTTGCTCGGGCTCAAATGGAAGCAATGGCTTCTCAAGAAATTTCTTATTTAGAAAAAAATATTAACTTCTTGGGAACTTTAAGTGCTATAGCACCTTTGCTTGGGTTACTTGGAACAGTTGTAGGGATTATTGAGTCTTTTCTCGTGATTGATTTTGGTTCGGCAGGTAGTCCAAGCTTAATGATTCCTGGTATTTCAAAGGCCTTGATCACGACAGCGGTTGGAATGCTTATTGCAATTCCTGCACTTATTTCTTATCGTTATTTTCAGAGAGTGGTGCAAAATTACATTGCGGAGTTAGAGCAGCAATCTACACTCTTTCATGCATCATTGTTTTATAAACGTTCTTCTGTTGTGCAAGAACATCGCCGTGTTGGTTGATGGGTAGGTAGCAATATGAAGTTTAAACGTTCTCAAGTTGAAGACATTCATATCAATCTAACGCCCATGATTGATTGTTTATTATTCATTCTGGTGTTTTTATTGTTATCTACCACTTTTAATCAGCCAAGTCGCATCAATCTAACTTTACCAGATGCACAAGGCGTCCCACCAAAACAGTACGATCATAAAATTGAAGTCGTGGTAGACTCTAGCGGTCATTACGCTGTCAATGGTCAAGCATTGTCTACCAAGGACGTCGCTGATTTGAGCACTGCAATTAAGCAAATTGCTCAAGAGCGCCGTGATTTTATGTTTATCATCGCTGCAGATGCAAAAGCGTCTCATCAGGATGTTATTCGTGTTATGGATGTAGCAGGACAACTCGGTTTTGTTAACATCAATATTAGTACCAAAGTTCCTTCTAGAGGTTTTTCTGAGTGAATCAAGATTTTAAGGTTTATTTGCGTCTCATATCCTATTTAAAACCTTATTGGGGCGTGGCCTTATTAGTTCTTATCGGATTCGGTATGAACTCAGCAACAGAGGTTTCTGTTGCTAAGCTCATTAAATTTATTATTGATGCCATTCAAAATGCGAGTAGAGCGGATCTGGATTGGTTCCCTTTATTAATCATTTTATTAGTATTTTTCCGTGGCTTAGGCCTATTTATGGGCGGCTACTATACTGCTGTTATCTCCCGTAGTTTAGTTTTTAGTATTCGCCAAGAAGTTTATGCAAAGCTTTTAAGACTGCCGGCTCAATATTATCTCGATAACTCTTCGGGACATATTACAGCTAAAATTATGTATAACGTTGAGCAACTCACAGCTGCTTCATCTGAATCATTAAAAACCATTGTTCGTGATGGTATGATTACATTGGGGCTGCTAGGTTATTTGTTTTATACAAATTGGCGTTTGACCCTTTGTATTATGGTGTTCTTACCTATTATTGGGGTTTTGGTGCGCAAAGCATCAAAAAGAATGCGTAAACTTTCACTGCAAGTCCAAGACACTATGGGCGATGTTAACCATGTCGTACAAGAAAGTATTAGTGGTAATGCAGTTGTTAAAAGTTTCGCTGGTGAAGACTCAGAACAAGAGCGTTTTTATAAGTCGTCTGAAGAGAACTTAAAACGCGGTTTAAAAATGGTGATTGTACAAAACCTAAATAGTCCTGTTGTTCAAGTTGTAATGGCTTGTGCAATGGCTCTTATTGTATGGTTAGCCTTAAGACCACAAATTTTAGGAAATACCAGTGCTGGTGAGTTTGTTGCGTATATTACAGCAGCAGGACTTCTTTCTAAACCTGTTAAAAACTTAACTGATATTAATGAAAAGTTGCAGCGTGGTTTAGCGGCAGCACATTCAGTTTTCGAATTATTAGATTTACCTGAAGAAGAAAATACCGGTCAACTTAAACCTCGATTGCAAGGTGCAATTCGTTTTGATCATGTTGTGCTTAACTATACTGATGGTACTCAGGCGATTAAAGACTTTTCTTTAAATATTCGCCCAGGTGAGACAGTTGCATTGGTAGGGCGCTCGGGTGCTGGTAAAACTTCATTAGTGAATATGTTGGTACGTTTTCAAGAAGTCTCAAGTGGTCAAATTTATTTAGATGACTTACCCATACGTGATATAGAACTTTCAAGTTTGCGCACACAAATTGCAATGGTTAATCAGCAAGTTGTTTTGTTTAACCGGACCGTACGTGAAAACATCGCTTATGGTCAGTTACATAATGCAAGTGATGAAGAGGTTATCGCAGCAGCAAAAGCTGCTTACGCCCATGACTTTATTATGAACTTACCAAATGGTTACGATACTGTTTTAGGTGCACAAGGTCTAAACTTATCTGGTGGTCAACGTCAACGTATAGCAATTGCTCGTGCAATTTTGAAAAATGCACCAATTCTTATTTTAGATGAAGCGACAAGTGCGCTTGATAATGAATCTGAACATTTTATTCAGCAAGCATTTGATGAGGCGATGCAAGACCGTACAACGATTGTGATTGCACATCGTTTATCTACAATTGAAAATGCAGATCGTATTATTGTATTAGATCGTGGACAAATTGTTGAGCAAGGCACCCATCAAGAATTACTTGCTAAGCATGGTGCTTATTATCAATTACATCAGCGTAATTTTGAGGACAACTAAGCATGTCTTTGGCCCAGCTGATACAAAACGCATGGAATAAGCAATCAAGTTGGTTGATTGTTTTACGTCCGTTGTCATGTTTGTATCGTGCTGGGTTTTTATTGAATCGTTATTTTTATAATTCAGGTTTAAAAAAAACCTATAGTGCATCTATACCAGTCATGGTAATTGGCAATATTACAGTAGGTGGTAGTGGCAAAACTCCATTATTAATAGAACTAGTCAATTACTTAAAACAGCATAATGTAAAAGTAGGCGTAATTAGTCGCGGTTATGGTGGAGCTGGTCCTTTTCCTATGTTGGTAACATCGGCCAGTCAGGCAGTTGAAGCAGGAGATGAGCCTGCTTTGATTGTACAGTCAACTGGTGTGCCTATGGCAGTAGGACCAAATAGACAAACTGCAATCGAATTATTATTGGCATCGACAAAACTAGATTTAATTATTAGTGATGATGGATTACAACACTGGGCTTTAGGTCGTCAAATAGAATGGATTGTGCTTGATCAAAATCGTGGTCTTGGAAATAGAAAGTTATTACCAGAAGGCTATTTGCGTGAACCTGCTGAACGTTTAAAAACGGGTACAGTAATCGAACATGCATTTGCCCCTTCAACAGCAATGCATATGCATCTAGATGCGGGGCATCCTTACTTATTGAATCCTTCTTCAGCAATTGAATTATCATTCAATACACAAAATAATTACCATGCAGTAGTGGGTATTGGTTTTCCTCAGCGCTTTTACCAAACACTTAAAGGTTTAGGTGTAAATCAATTTCAAGAGCATGCTTTTCGTGATCATCATGATTACGTTATTGATGACCTTGTATTTAATGATGATCAGCCTATCATTACGACTGAAAAAGATGCGGTTAAGTTGTTACCTTTACTTGAAAAGTATCCAGAATTTAAACGGCCTATTTGGGTCGTACCTGTTAAAGCAGTTTTATCAGCAGAGTGCTATCAGGTTTTAAATCAGCAATTGCAAAAGCTTGATATTCAAATATCTTAGGAAGAAAAAATGAAACACATCGTTATTCCAGCACGCTTCTCAAGTTCGCGTTTGCCAGGTAAGCCATTGTTACTTATTCATGATCGTCCTATGATTTTACGTGTCGTAGATCAGGCAAAGAAAGTTGAAGGCTTCGATGATTTATGTGTAGCAACTGACGATGAGCGTATTGCTGAAATATGCTGTGCAGAGGGTGTTGATGTTGTTTTAACAAGTGCTGACCATCCATCGGGGACAGACCGTTTAAGCGAAGTTGCTCGTATTAAAGGATGGGATGCTGATGACATTATTGTAAATGTACAAGGTGACGAGCCTTTACTACCAGCTCAACTTGTTCAACAGGTTGCCAAGCTTCTGGTTGATAAACCAAATTGCTCAATGTCTACATTATGTGAGCCTATTCATGCATTGGATGAATTTCAGCGTGATAGCATTGTGAAAGTGGTTATGTCTAATCAAAATGAAGCTTTATATTTTAGTCGTGCAACTATTCCTTATGATCGAGATGGTGCTAAACAAGCTGAACCAACTTTACATACCCAAGCATTTCGTCATTTAGGTTTATATGCTTATCGTGTGAACTTGTTACAAGAATATGTTACATGGGACATGGGTAAACTTGAAAAGTTGGAAAGTCTTGAGCAATTACGTGTTTTAGAAAACGGGCACCGTATTGCTATTGCTGTAGCAGAAGCAAATTTCCCACCGGGTGTTGATCCCCAAGCCGATCTTGACCGTCTAAATAATTTGCCTGTTGAGTCTTTTGAGTAAGTGTTAATTTAATGAATCAGAATGTGACTTCTAAGGTTTATCCGTGGCAACAGACAATGTGGGAAACGTTAACAACACGTTTTCCTAATATTGGGCATGGCTTATTATTTTATGGTAAACAAGGTTGTGGTAAGCATGCTTTTGCCAAGCATTTTTTAGCATGGGTCCTTTGTTTAAATAAACAGCCTCAGGGGGCTTGTGGTGAGTGTAGTAGCTGTCAATGGTTAAAATCAGACACGCACCCGAACTATGTTCATATCACGACTGATGAAGAAAATAAAAAACAGAATGCAAAAATTAAAATAGAAAAAATTCGAGATCTATTGCCATTTGTCCAGCAAACTGGTGAAGGATGGCGTGTTATTGTTATTGAACCAGCCGAAGCTTTAAATCTTGCATCATCAAATGCGCTGTTAAAAACTTTAGAAGAACCCGGTGAGCGTGTTGTTTTAATTTTGTTGGCTGATCACTATTTGAAATTACCAGCTACCATTCGAAGTCGCTTACAGCATTTTGCTTTAGACCGTATTTCATATGAGCAGGCAACATCTTATCTAAATGAGCATTTGGCTGAAATTGCGTCAGTGCCACCTGAATTATTGTTAGGTCTTTCTAATGATATGCCTTTGCAAGCAGTTGAAATTGCCACGAGTGATTGGTTTGCGAAAAGACAGTCCTTTTTAGAAGACTGGACTAAGGTAGTTAATCAAAAAAACATGCCTTTATTTTATTCGGCTAAATGGCAAAAAGAGCTTAACTTTAGTGATTTTATGATGCTTCTTGAATACTTGTTAGGGGATTTAATTTGTGTCAAGCTCGATCAACCACAGAAAAATATAGATTTACAGTACGATCAATTGGCGCAAAACTATAATTTAGAGAGCTTATTCAGTCTTTATGAGGAATTGCAGCAATCTAAAAGATTAGTTGAACAAAATGTACAAACACAACTCATCATAGATCAACTTTTTATAAAATTAATGAACGTTTAAGGGGAAATTATAATGCAACCACAAATGGGTGGAATTATTCAGGTCAATATTCCTGATAGAGCAACCTTACAAGCAAGCTATATGGGGTACGTACAAGGTGGGGGCTTATTTGTGCCATCGAAGCAAAAGGTGAAGATGGGGCAAGAAATTTTTATTTTAGCTACGTTACCAGAACAATCACAAAAAATCCCTTTAACTGGTAAAGTAGTGTGGATTTCACATAAGCAAAGTGGTTTTAAGCCTCAAGGCTTCGCAATCCAATTAAGTGGTGATAAAGGTATTTACTATAAAGCTGAGGCTGAACGGATTTTAGCTGGTAGTATGTCTTTAGATCGTCCAAGTTATACCATGTAAGCAGATAGGAAAGAACAGTGTTTGTTGATACCCATTGCCATTTAACAATGTTAGATTTAACACCTTATAATGGTGATTTAGATCTTGCCCTTGCTGCTGCGCGAGCAGAAGGTGTCTCTAAATTTATGGCAATTTCAGTTGACCTTGATGATCATATTGCTTTAGCTGAAATCGCAAAGCGTCATGAAGACGTTGGGTATACCGTTGGTGTGCATCCTTGTGAGGATGTAGATATCATGGCCCGAGCAACGACTGAGTATTTGACTGAGTTAGCTCAATCAGAAAAAGTGTGGGCTTTAGGTGAGACAGGTCTAGATTATTACCATAATACTGATTTTATTAATGAGCAAAAGGCTTGTTTTGCTCGACATATTCAAGCTTCTAAAAATGTAAGAAAGCCAGTAGTTGTTCATACGCGTTCAGCAAAACATGATACGGTAGATATTATTCGAGCTGAAAAATCTACGCATGGTATTTTGCACTGTTTTACTGAAGACTGGGAAACAGCAAAAGCTGTATTAGATTGCGGGTACTATATTTCTTTTTCAGGTATTGTTTCATTTAAAAATGCTCAAGATTTACGAGATGTTGCCAAGCAAGTGCCTTTAGATCGACTTTTAATTGAAACAGATAGTCCTTATTTGGCTCCAGTGCCATATCGTGGTAAAACAAATGAACCAAAATACGTACCCTATGTAGCGAAAGCACTTAGTGAGGTATATGATAAATCGGTTGAGGAAATTGCAAGAATCACCTCGCAAAATTTCGAAAATTTACTCAAAGCGATTTAACTTATAGAAACTATACAAAGAGAGTAATTGCGTGAAGATGGACCGTCAAGCTCAGTTCCGAGCAAGAGAAGCGTTAATATTTCAAGTTGCGGAACAGTTGTTGTTAGAAAATGGCGAAGCCGGAATGACACTTGATGTGCTGGCTGCTGAGCTTGATTTGGCAAAAGGTACTTTGTACAAACATTTTCAAAGCAAAGATGAATTGTACATGCTGTTAATTATTCGTAATGAGCGCATGCTACTCGAAATGGTCCAAGACACTGAGAAAGCTTTTCCAGAGCATTTGGCTTTCTTTATGTTGCATCATTTGCACCACCCGGAACGAACAGTTTTGTTCCATCAAATTGAAGAAAAGCTTTCGATTACAGCACAAGGTGTGCATCATCTTTTTAATGAACTGTATCAAGTAAGAAAACAGCGCTTACGTATTATTATTCGTATGACTGATCATTATTTAGAATCAATCCAGAGTCATATGACTACGCGAGATTACTTGGCTTCAATTTGGTCCCTTACTCATGGAGCTGCGGCAATTCTGAATTCAAGTTTTTACCAACGTTATTTGGGTTCAAGAGACACTTTGAGAGTAGCTTATATTGATCAGGCGTTGGCCTTACCGAAACAAGCAGTTGAACAATACGCTTAATAATAGGTCAATATGAAATTGAAATCATTTCAATCACAAAAAGGCTTTACCCTCATAGAGGTGATGGTAGTCATTGTGATTATGACAATTATGACTTCACTTGTTGTATTGAATATCGGTGGTATAGACCAAAAAAAGGCAATGCAGGCAAGAGAGTTATTTCTACTCGATTTACAGAAAATTAATAAAGAATCACTAGACCAATCACGTGTATTAGCGTTAGAAACTCATGGTGAGACAGATGTCTCACCATTTTCTTATGAATTATACGAATATCACGATCAAAGCACTTTACAAGTACAAGACTTAAAAAATCGCTGGCAGAAATATACTGAATTTAAAACACGACAACTTCCTGCGCATGTGTCTTTTTCAGTACAGCCTTTAGATGGCGAGAATTATTCTAAAGCTAAAAATACCGATTTGGTTGGTGGACAAACACCTCAGCTTATCTGGTTTGGCAATGGAGAAGCCAAGACCGTTAAAATACAATTTTATCTAGAGCAAAAACCGATTGGTTCAGAAATACAAATAGATCATTTGGGTAAAATAAATGAAATCTAAAGGCTTTACCCTCTTAGAAGTTATGGTTGCTTTGGCAATCTTTGCAGTAGCAGCTGTTGCTTTAACTAAAGTGGCAATGCAGTACACTCAGTCTACTTCTAATGCCATTTTAAGAACTAAAGCTCAATTTGTAGCTATGAATGAAATTGCTATGATGGAGATTAATCAAGAGTGGTTGCAGGGTACTCAAAGTAAGCAAGTAACTTCTCAAGGTGAGACTTGGCAGATTGATAAATCAGCTGAATCAACTGTTAGCCCTAATGTTCAAAAAATTGATGTACAAGTTAGCTTATATGATCCGGATAAGGGAAAAGTACAAAACGGTATTACTCATATGGTCTTTTTTAATTATCCAGTGAAAGCAAAATAATGATAAAAAATAAGAATTTTCGAATTCAAAGCATTGCTTCTCATCTTAGAGCTCAGTCGGGTGTTATTCCGACTGACTACTCTGGGCATAGCTCTTCGTCTTACGCTCAGACAAAGCTTCGCTTTAGAGAGCCTCACACTCGAAACATGGTTTCTCGTCTTGCGGCGCGATCGAGCAATGCTCGATTAACTCGCACCTCAGGATTTACGTTGGTTGAATTGTTAGTTGCGATTGCTATCTTTGCGGTCTTATCTTTATTGGGGTGGAAAATTTTCGATTACTTGCTTAAAGTTCGTGACCGTAATGCTGAACATGAAGTGCATTTGTTTGAGTTACAAGATGCTTATCAACAAATTCTTCGTGATAGTCTGCAAATTATTCCTTTATCTGCAAATCAAGGTGGCCAACTTCATCCAGCTTTAGAAATTGATAATCAAATTCTGCGTTTTAGCAAAGCAGGTGTAACGGATCCTTTAAAACAAGGTTTATCACCGTTTGAACGAATTGAATATCGTTATGATGCAGACAAAAAAAAATTATATCGTCTTAAATATACAAATTTGAATACTTCGAATAATGAGCAACCTTTATCGAGTACCTTGCTAAGTCAGGTTGACCAATATCAGATTATGGTTTTGACTCCGCAAGAGGTAACAAAGTGGCCTGAGGTTAATATTGATCCAACAAAGCCTAACGAATTGAAAAAATTACCGAAAGGAATAAAAATTCAACTTACTGTAGCAGGAGTAAGTTATGAATGGATCTATAGCTTAAATCAAAGTAATTTATCGCTTTCCCCACAAGGTGGCTCATAATGTTTAAAAATTATAAGCACCAACAGGGTGTCGCTTTACTGACAATACTTATTATGGTTGCCTTGGCTACAATTTTAGCTGCTTCTATTGCCAAACATCAAAATAATACTATGGAAAATACAGCTTATTTAATGCGTCAAAATCAATCTTTGCTCTATGCAAAAAGTGCAGAAGCTTTTTTTTCGGAGTTATTAATTCAAGATGCAAATAATGCGGGTGGAGTAGATCATTTAAAAGAGACATGGGCACAACCTATGCCACCGTTCCCAGTAGAAGATGGTTCTGTCTCAGGGCGTTTGCTTGATGAGTCGGGGAAATTTAACTTAAATAATTTGACCAATGGGGAAGGGATGGTAAATGAAGATGCTAAAAGTTGGTTTGAACGTTTGCTTGTGCGAGTAGGTTTACCTGCTGAGCTAAGTCAGGCTGTGATTGATTGGCAAGACCCAAATGATGAGCCAGCTGGACCAATGGGAGCAGAAAGTAGTTATTATCAAGGCTTAGATCCTAGCTATATGGCTGCGAATACTAAATTTCACCGTATTGAAGAGTTAAAGCTAGTTAGAGGCTTTGATGGGAAAAAATATGATTTGATCGCCCCATATATTTCTGCTTTGCCAGAAAATACGAAATTAAACATCAATACTGCTTCACCATTGGTTTTAGCAAGTATTGATGAAAAACTAGATGTTGGAGCGATCGAAAAAGAATTACAGGCGCGACAGCAAAATTTAAAGTTCTTCCAAAATGTTGATGAATTGTGGCAATTGAGTGCTTTTTCAGCGGTTGATAGTCAAAAGAAAAAGCAGGCAAGTGGTCTTATTGATGTTAAATCTAACTTCTTTCAAGCTCAAATTGAAGTTGTTCTAAACAATAGGAAGCGCCAGTTTACTAGCGCCTTAATGCGAAAAGATAAGCAAGTATATGTCTACTCAAGGAGTTTGGCTCCATTTAACTAAATAAATTTATTGATATTTTTCCTAAGTCTGTAATACTTGAAGCTTATTAATAAAAGGGATGAGGTCATATTTCTGTATAGACAATATTTAAAGTAAAAATCAATATCTTCAAAATTCCTTCACATCTCTTATCATACTTTTTGCTAATTGTTTCTATTTGAAAAGTGGTGCGAAGTTTTTATCTTTTGCTTTATAATAATGTTCTTAGAAGGAATGATCGATTTGGCACATGTTAATTCGTAAGTTATTTAAGTTTGAAAATGCACATGTAGTACGTAACTGTACATCAGATCGTTGTAAGCGATCGATTCATGGGCACAGTTATAAAGTCGAGTTATTACTTAAAGCTTCGAAATTAGATCATGGACAAATGGTATATGATTTTGGACTATTAAAAGGTGTGATTAAGGACCTTTTTGATAGTTTTGATCATGCGATTTGTTTCTGGGAAAAAGATGATCCACAATATATCGATGCTTGTAAAACTTTTAGTGCACGTTGGATTTCTTTACCAGTGTCTCCATCTGCCGAGCAATTTTCTCGTATTTTCTTCTATCTAGCTCAGCAAGTATTAAAATCAACCATTACCCAAAATGGGGAAGGTGATGTTGAAGTTTATTCAGTGATTGTTCATGAAACTGATACAGGGTATGCCCAAAGTTTTCTTGAAGATATTCAAAATGAACAAATGGGACTACTAAACCTTGAAGGTATTGTTTTCTCAGAACAAGTTCAATCTGAATGGACTGATCCACAAATGTATGAAAATTTAAAACAAGGGATTAAGTTTCAGAATCCATATGTTAACTTACAAGTAGAAGTGTAAGTTAACGTCCTTTTGTTTGTAGAAATGAAAATTGATCTAGGATGACATTAATGCAATTAACTGAGCAACAGCAAGACAAACTCAGTAAAGTTCAATTAGAAGAAAGCTGGAAAAGATCATTAACTCCATTTTTGCTGAGTCCTTACATGGATAGTTTGCGAGACTTCCTGTTTCAACAGAAGCAGGCTCAAAAAACAATATATCCACCAAGTAAACAAATTTTTAATGCGTTAAATATTACACCTTTAGATCATGTAAAAGTCGTGATTTTAGGGCAAGATCCATATCATGGACCGAATCAGGCAAATGGCTTAAGTTTCTCTGTACAAAGAGGGGTTGCATTACCTCCATCTTTACGTAATATTTTTCATGAATTAAATACAGATTTAGGTGTACCAATTTCGCGTCATGGTGATTTAACCAAATGGGCCGAGCAAGGTGTACTTTTATTAAACAGTGTACTTACTGTAGAAGCAGGACAGCCCACATCACACCAAAAACAAGGTTGGGAAGAGTTTACTGACGCAGTAATTGATGTCTTAAATGAACAACGCGAGCACATTGTTTTTATTTTATGGGGTGCTTATGCACAACGTAAAGGGCAACGTATAAATAGAGAAAAACACTTAGTTTTAACTGCTGCACATCCATCACCACTTGCGGCTAATCGTGGTGGTTTTTTTGGTTGCAAAGTGTTTTCAAAAACAAATCAATATTTGAAACAACATGGCATTGAGCCCATAGACTGGCAATTGGACGCATGATGAAATCTCCCAATGTAAATAGCTATCATCCGGATTTGGTAGTTGAAGAAGCGAAAAATGGTTGGCGTATAGTACGTTTGAATCGACCTAAATCATTACATGCTTTAGATGAATCAATCGTAACGGCTTTATTACGAGTATTTGAAGACTTCCGTGATGATGAGCGAGTGAAAGCAATTTGGTTGGACTCGACAACACCAAAAGCTTTTTGTGCAGGCGGAGATGTACGCAAATTACGTCAGCTGGTCATTAATCAAGAAGTAGAAACAGCAAATAAGTTTTTCCAGCAAGAATATGCTTTGGATTTACTTTTGCATAATTATGCAAAACCAGTTGTTGTATGGGGCGAAGGTTATGTAATGGGGGGCGGTTTAGGCTTGTTTATGGCTGCACCTTTCCGCTTAGTTACACCATATTCACGTTTGGCAATGCCTGAAATTAATATTGGCTTATACCCAGATGTAGGTGCAAGCCGTTTCCTTGCTGACCGTGGGCAAATTGGTTTATTTACTGGTTTGACGGGTTCTATCATGACTGCCGCTGGGGCCTACAGCATTGGTTGGGCGACGCATATTTGCGAAGCACAACGTGATAATGTTCTGCAAAAAGTACTGAATATTAATTGGGCTCACTATCCTGCAGGTGATTTCCGTGCGATTGACGATACTTTAAATAGTTTGCACCGTCCGGTTGCAGCAGGACCATTGCAAAATTCTTTAGACGTTATCCATAGCGTTTGTCGTGGTTCAAGTTTTGAACAAGACTATCAGGCGATTGTAAGCTTACGCGATGCAAGCAGTGATTGGTTGCGTCAAGCTAGTGAAAACTTACAAAAGGGTTCGCCAAGTACAGCAGCGATTACTTGGTTGTTATGGCAATGGGGTAAACAAGTTCATTCTTGGGACGAAGTTTTTGATCTGGAAGCGCAAATTTCTGAATGGAAAATTCGCCACCCTGACTTTGTGGAAGGTGTGCGTGCACGTTTAGTCGATAAAGATTTATCGCCAGAGTGGAAAGCATGTGAAGACCTTACATTAAGAGGCATTTTGGCCGATGACCCACCAATTACGACTATTGATAGCTGGAATGCATTACTTAGACAGTATGGTGTAGTGTCATAATAAATAATGTCTAAATTTAGTGATGAGTATTGGATGCAGCTTGCTTACGAGCAAGCTGAATTAGCAGCCGAGCAGGGGGAAATTCCTGTTGGGGCTGTAATTGTAAGCCAAAATAAGTTAATTGGAGCTGGTTTCAATGCTCCAATTGGTTTATCTGATCCTACAGCGCATGCAGAAGTTCAAGCTATTCGTTCGGCTTGCCAATTATTAAAAAATTATCGTTTACCTGAAGACGCGACTTTATACGTTACGCTTGAGCCATGCACAATGTGTGTGGGAGCTTTGGTACATGCAAGAATTAAACACGTTGTATTCGGGACAGTAGAGCCTAAAGCAGGCTCACTAGTGAGTACACGTCAATTATTAGAAAATGGTTATTACAACCATAAATTTACTTTTGAGCAGGGATGTTTACATGAAAAATGTGCTCAGCAGTTAAGTCTTTTTTTTAAGCAAAGACGTGAACAAAAGAAACAAGAGAAGCAACAAAAATCGTCCTTAAATGATTAAAAAATGTCATGTGGTTATGGCAAACTAACGCCGTTTCATTGACATGATTTATTTAAATAAGGAACTTTCATGCGTAATGTAATTACTATACAAAAAGAATTTAATGCTCCTCTTAGTGATGTATTTAACCTGCTTTCTAAACATGCAACTTACAATAAGGCATTTGCTCCATTACAAGTGGTACGTGTAAAAGACTCAGTAGATCCTGAAAGACCCGATGGGGTTGGTTCTGTTCGTCGTATGGGGTTTGGTACGATTAAACCACTTAAAGAAGAAATCACTTATCTCGAAGAAAACAAGCGTATTGAATATAAATTGATTGATAATCCCTTAGTTAAGCACCATTTAGGTCGTATCGAGTTTTCTGAAATAACTCCATATATTACTTTGGTTACTTATCGTATCGAATTAACGGCAAAAGCTCCTGTTGTAAGTAAATTAATTCTTGCACAGCTAAAACTAGCGATTACACTAGGCTTTTCGAGATTAGCTAAAGCATTTGCTTCTTAGTGAGAGTTCAATGACAGTTCAAATTATTACTATTGATGGTCCGAGTGGTTCGGGTAAAGGAACACTAGCGGCAAAACTTGCTGCTTATTATCAATTTCATTTACTCGACTCTGGCGCCTTGTATCGTTTGTTAGGGTTGTCATTACATAAACATGATTTGTTAGAAAAATTAGATAGCCATTTAGATGAGTGTGTGAAATATGCTCGTCAGCTTAATATCAAGTTTGAAACTTCAGCAGAGGGAACATTGGTTTTCCTTGATGGAGAAGATGTATCACAAACTATCCGTACAGAGCGAGTTGGAGAATATGCTTCTAAAGTTGCAGCAATACCAGAGCTTAGACAAGCACTTTTTGAGCGTCAAAGAGCCTTTGCGCAAACTCCTGGTTTAGTGGCAGATGGCCGAGATATGGCAACATCAATTTTCCCTGAAGCGAATGCAAAAATTTACCTGACAGCTTCGGCGGAGTCTCGTGCTGAGCGAAGAGTAAAACAGTTGCAGGGCATGGGGCTAGATGCTAAAATAAACGACATTTTAGCTAATATACAAGCGCGTGACAAAAGAGATATGGAGCGGGAAGTAGCTCCTCTCAAGCCAGCCGCAGATGCTTATATTATTGATAGTTCGGAATTAACGATCGATCAAGTATTTAAGTTAATGGTTGAGTATGTCAATAGCCGTACTATTAGCAACTAAGATTATCAGTTGACGCATAGCTTGATCAGTCTATAAAGACTATGTTGATACTTAACTAAACCGGCCTTGTCTGATCCAAGACCGCTGACTTTATCAGGTATATCATGACCGAATCTTTTGCAGCCCTCTTTGAAGAAAGTGAATTAAACCTCAACGTTGAAAAGGGTGCAGTCATCCAAGGTGTTGTTGTAAACATCGATAGCGACTGGGTTACTGTTGACACTGGCCTTAAATCAGAAGGCATTGTTGACCGTGCTGAATTTTTAAATGAACAACGTGAACTTGAAGTTCAGGTTGGTGACACTGTTGACGTAGTTGTTGAGGCTCTTGACAACGGTATGGGTCAAACAGTTTTATCACGTGAAAAAGCTAAACGTGCTGAAACTTGGACTAAACTTGAAAAAATCTTTGAAGATGGCGAAATCGTTACTGGTGTTATCTCTGGTAAAGTTAAAGGCGGTTTCACTGTTGACATTGGTCCTGTTCGTGCGTTCTTACCAGGTTCATTAGTTGACACTCGTCCTATCCGTGACACTACTCACCTTGAAGGTAAAGAGTTAGAGTTTAAAGTAATCAAACTTGATGCTAAACGTAACAACGTTGTTGTATCTCGTCGTGCTGTTATGGAAGCTGAATCTTCTGCTGACCGTGAAGCATTACTTGCTCAACTTGAAGAAGGTCAAACAGTTACAGGTACTATCAAGAACCTTACTGATTACGGTGCATTCGTTGATCTTGGCGGTATTGATGGTCTTCTTCATATCACAGATATGGCTTGGAAGCGTATCAAGCATCCTTCAGAAGTTGTTGAAGTTGGTCAAGAAGTTACTGTTAAAGTACTTAAATTTGACCGTGAACGTAACCGCGTATCTTTAGGCCTTAAACAATTAGGCGAAGATCCATGGTTAGCGATCATGAGCCGTTACCCTAAAGGTTCTATCGTTAAAGCACGTGTTACTAACTTAACTGACTACGGTTGTTTCGCTGAAATCGCTGAAGGCGTTGAAGGTTTAGTACACGTTTCTGAAATGGACCACACTAACAAAAACATCCACCCATCTAAAGTTGTTCAGATCGGTGACGAAGTTGATGTTATGGTTCTTGAAGTTGACGAAGAACGTCGTCGTATCAGCCTTGGTATCAAACAAACTCGTGCTAACCCATGGGAAGAGTTTGCTAAGTCTCATGAGAAAGGCGAAAAAGTTTCAGGCACAATTAAGTCTATCACTGACTTTGGTATCTTCATTGGTTTAAATGGCGGTATCGACGGTCTAGTTCACTTGTCTGATATTTCTTGGAACGAACAAGGCGAAGAAGCTATTCGTCGTTACAAGAAAGGTGACACTGTTGAAGCAGTTATCTTGTCTGTAGACGCTGAAGGTAACCGTATCAGCCTTGGTATCAAGCAATTGAACAGCGATCCGTTCAATGATTTCTTAGCTGCTAACGAACGTGGTGCTTTAGTTAAAGGTACTGTGACTGCAGTTGATGCTCGTGGCGCAACTGTTAAGTTAGCTGACGAAGTAGAAGCTACTCTTAAAGCTTCTGAAATCAACCGTGACCGCGTTGAAGATGCAACTAAATTCTTAGAAGTTGGTCAAGAAGTTGAAGCTAAAATCATCAACGTTGATCGTAAATCTCGCTCTATCAACTTGTCTATCAAAGCGAAAGACGAAGCTGAAGAGAAAGAAGCAGTAGCTAACTTACGTACAGCATCAGCTTCTCAAGAAAATGGTCCTAAGACTATTGGTGACTTGATCAAAGCACAAATGAAGTAATAAGTTAACAAAGTACAGTTTCATGTAACGAAATTGTACTTTTTATACAAATTACTGTAAACGGTAGCGTAGTATTCAACATACTGCGCTACCGTTTTGTATTTAAACAGGTTATTATCAAACGACTTAGAGTAGTAATAAATAACGAGGTCGTAGATGACTACTGAAGCTCTTAATAAGTCTGATTTGATTGAACGCATTGCGCTAAAAAATCCACACTTGGCTGAGCCATTGGTGGAAGAAGCGGTTAAAATCATGATTGATCAAATGATCGAAGCTCTTTCGACTGACAATCGTATTGAAATCCGTGGTTTTGGTAGCTTTGCTTTACACCACCGTGAACCTAGAGTTGGTCGCAACCCAAAAACAGGTAAGTCAGTAGATGTTGCAGCGAAGGCTGTTCCACATTTTAAACCAGGTAAAGCACTCCGTGATGCAGTGAATGAATCTGGAAAATAAATAAAACTCATAAGTGGGGTGCCTATGCGTTATATTCTAATTGCATTACTCATTATTGTATTTGGCTATTCTTTAGCACTTGTTTTGCAGAACCCAACAGAACTTCCTGTTGATTTATTATTTACTCAAGTTCCTGCAATGCGTTTAGGTTTATTATTGTTGCTTACCTTGGCGCTTGGAATTGTAGTTGGACTTTTATTAGGTGTACAAGTTTTCCGAGTTTTCCAAAAAGGTTGGGAAATTAAACGCCTTAGAAAAGATATTGACCATTTGAGAAAAGAACAAATTCAAAGTGCTCAATTGGCAGCAGCAGAAGCAGCTGCAAATGTAAGACATGAAAAAACTGTGGTAGATGTTTATCCTCAAGATAAAAACTCTACTCCTTTATAATTATTCATAATACTACTCTTTATCTGGTTATAGAGAGTAGTATTTCCTCCCTATATTTCTCCTCATTCATTAAATTTAAAATCAATATTTTTTTATTCAAAAACTTGTCTTCATAGTTTTCTTTATTAGTAGCTGACTTGTCTATTATAATAGCGCTGATTTTATATGATGGAAGAAAGTCTCTTGAGTATCATTGTTGCGTTGGATGCTAAAAGCCAATATGACGCTTTAAAAATTGTTGAACAACTTGATCCTACATTATGCCGCGTAAAAGTAGGTAAAGAGCTTTTTACTCATGAAGGCCCATCTGTTGTAAAAAAACTTCAAGAAGAAAATTTCGAAGTTTTCTTAGATTTAAAATTTCATGATATTCCTAATACAACTGCTCAAGCTGTATGTGCTGCGGCAGACTTAGGTGTGTGGATGGTGAACGTACATGCATCAGGTGGTCGAAAAATGATGGAAACCTGTGTAGAGCGTTTAAAGGTTGGTAATTATCAAACTCAGTTAATTGCTGTAACAGTTTTAACTTCAATGGGTCGTGAAGACTTAAAAGATATTGGTTTAGATATTGAACCTGTAGAGCAAGTTAAAAGATTAGCTAAACTGACTAAAGAGAGTGGTTTAGATGGTGTAGTTTGTTCTGCTCAGGAAGCTAAAATTCTCCGTGAATTAATTGGACAAGATTTCTCTTTAGTTACCCCTGGAATACGTCCAGAAGGTAGTAATGCAGATGACCAAAAACGTATTGTGACTCCAAAACAAGCAATGCTTGATGGCTCTACCCATTTAGTTATTGGTCGTCCAATTACTAAAGCAGAAGACCCAACTCAAATGTTGAAGTCAATTCTTGCTTCGATTGCTTAAAAGTTTAAAAACACAGTAATTAAAAGTGGAGCGAGTAGGCTTAGAAGTAAGCCACTCATCATGGCGTGTGGTACATAATGTGTACCACATGACTGTTTTACCATTGCTAATGTTACATCCATCGAGGTAGCACCAGCGCTTGAAATTGCTGGACGTGGAAAACGCCATCCCATGGTGTACATGAGTAAAATTGCAACTATTTCTCTAAATAGATCTGTAAGTAAGGCAATTCCACCTAACTCAGCTGAATGTAATTGTGTAAATAAAATACCTGACATCGAATACCAGCCATAGCCTTGGGCTAAAGCCAGCATTTCATTAAGTGTAAAGTGATTGCCTAGTATAAAATAGTTAAGAAAACCAGCTATACATGAACCTATAAAAGCAGCTAAAGGTACAATAAGAATTTTCCAGCTTAACCATGTTCGGTTAAAATGGGTAAAAGCTAATTCGATGCCAATTAGAAAAATAAAAACTAATAACAGATACCAACTATTAAATGAAATATGTACATTTAGTCGAGTAAAAAGAATACCTAAAATGATACCTACAGTTAAAGCTAGAAATGCCTTAGCAATATTTTTTAGAGCATTGATAAAAAGCTGAAGTGAAATTTTTCCTTTAACACTTTCTTTATCAAAAATTGCGTAGGCGATTAAACAAGTAAAAAAAGAACCAAAAGATGTTGTAAATGCAATTAATAGAGCTGGTGGTAATATAGTAGATGGGTTATTAATTTGATCAAGTGCAAGTGTTAATTCTAAAGCAACACTTGTTAGTAAAATATATGAAAAATAGGGCAGAATTTTAAAAATAAACTGCCGAATATTTAATGAGAGTTTAGGACCAACAAAGTAACCAAAAGCTATTACAATAAAAATTTGAATAATGAGGCTAACAGATTGCATATAATAGATAGATTGTTATTAACCTATCTATTATGTATTGAACATTTTATGCTGCATAGCTCTTAGAGAACTTATTTAGCAGTAAATAATTTTTGGGGTTAACTTTACGGGTTTCTAACCAATACTTCCAAGTATAAGTTGGCCATAAAGAAAAGTTTTTCCCATCAGCAGCCTGATACCAACTATTACAACCGCCTGCTTGCCATACGGTACCTTGAAGTTGTTTCTGTATTTCTTCATTGAAAGTATCTTGGACTTCCGGTTTAATTTCTATAGCGTGTTGGCCAGATTTATCTACGAGTTCAATAAGTTGTAAAATATAATTAACTTGAGACTCAATCATAAAAATAACCGAGTTATGTCCTAAAACAGTATTTGGTCCAAGCAGTTGGAATAGGTTAGGGAAATTCTTGGTCACTATTCCATAATAACTTTCTGCACCGTTCTTCCACGCCTGCTTTAATTCAATTTGGTTACGACCAATACAAGTAAAATCTTTTAAGTAAATTCGGGGATCTGTAATAAAGCCAGTCCCATAAATCAAACAATCGATAGATCTTTCTTTTCCATCTTTTGTAATAATGCTGTGTTCTTTAATTTCTTGAATACTATCCGTCACTAATTCCACATTTTTACGGTTAAATGTCGGGAAGTATTTATTTGAAATAAGAATACGTTTACAGCCCATCAAAAAGTCTGGGGTAAGTTTTTTAGCTAATTCTTTATCTTTTACTTGGAAGCGTATAAAAGCTTCGGCTAGTTTTTGTCCATATTTCATGATTTGAGGCTGAACTATTGGCACAACGCGTGATTCGTTACTCCAATAAAGGCGACTACGATGAATTTGTCTATAAAGATTAGATGTTTTAAATAGAGCTTTACTTAAACTGGAGTATTTTCGCTCATCACGTGGAATAACCCATGCTGCTGTTCTTTGAAAGACATATAGTTGCTTAACATCTTTTGCGATTTCTGGAATATATTGAATCGCACTACCACCTGTGCCAATCGAAGCAACTGATTTACCTTTTAGGCTATAGCTATGTTCCCATTGGGAGGAATGAAAAGCTTTACCCTTAAATTTTTCAATACCTTGAATATGAGGGATTTGTGGAATATGTAATGGACCAGATGCAAATACTACAAATTGTGCTTCTAGAGAAGGTTGGTTGGCAAAATCTAACATCCATACATGTCTCGTTTCATCATACTGTGCATGTGTAACTTCATGATTAAACTTACAGTAGTTTTTAATTTGATATTTATTAGTTATATCTTGAATATAATCAAAAATTTCAGGGGCTTCAGCATAGCGTTTTGACCAGTCTGTTTTAGGTGCAAAAGATAAAGAATACATGTGTGACTGTACATCACAGGCAGCTCCTGGATACCTGTTTTCTCGCCAAGTTCCTCCTACATCAGTGGATTTTTCTAAAATAAGAAAATCTGTTTGCTTGTTCTGTAATAGACGAATAGCCATTGCAAGGCCACCGAATCCAGCACCAATAATTGCGATTTTAGTTTTTTGAGTAGCATGTTGTTTTGAATTTAGCATTGGAAACCCTGCATATGCGCTAAAGAGGATTGCAGGCAAGACTAACTTCTTTTGAACAGTTTAAACATGATTGTACCGACGTGAAAATTGATATATTCGGCAATTAATTTTATTACTTCTTTATAGTAAAACATTTCAGTCTAGGGAAATTGATAGAAGAATGAAACGATCGGCACTTGGTTTAATCTATTTAATTCAAGGAATGCGCAATGCGGGCATTGATGTCGACTCACGTTTGGCAGATATAGGTATAAAAGTAGATTCCTTAGACCCAAGCTCAACAATTCATGACAGTTTGGAATGGGATATACAACAAATTATTAGTGAGAATGTTGATCCTGAGAAAGGTTTGTTTATTGGGCAACACTATGCATTAGCAGGTTATGGTCCATTGTTAATGCTACTTGTAACAAGTCAAGATATACAAACTGCACTGGAAAAAGGGATACAGTATCAAAAACTCACTCATTTATTTGGCACTTTGAGTTTACAAGAAACCGAAAAACATATCATTCTTAACTATTTACCAGTCGACTTAAAAACAGAAATTGGTTTACTTCGTGCCCAGTGTGAAATTTCAGGGACTTATAAATTTATTCAAGATATTTACACCATGATGGGCTTATCAATGCCTAATATGCGTATAGATCTGCCATTCCCTAAACCGACTAATCCAGATACTGTTGCTCAATATTTCTCATATTATGGAGATGATCTGCATTTTAATTCTACACATGCAGCATTTAGCCTAAATAGGAATGTACTTGATATAAAAATTCCTTCAGCAGATATTATTACTCATCGTATCTATGAAGCTAAATGTATTAAAGAAATTAAACGATTAAATGAACAAGATCATCTAATACCACCTATTATTCAATATGTGCAAGATTATTTAGAGCTACAACAAGGAATTATCCCGAGCATGGCGGAAACCGCTTTTGCTTTAAAAATGCCTGAAAGGACATTAAGGCATCAATTGCAGCAGCTTAATACGAGTTATAAACAAATTCGTGAACAGATTATCAAGAATAAGGCACTTAAGCTTATGGAATATAAAGAGTATTCAATTGAAGTTATTGCAGAAGCACTTGGTTATTCTGAACCTGCCGCTTTTAATCATGCGTTTAAAAGATGGTTTGGACAGAGCCCTCGGCAATATGGAAAAGAGTTTTACTGAGCATAACTCTTGATGCTAAAAGCTAATGTGGTCGGACAAAATGTTCGCTATACTCTCTTAAGTTAAAATTGAAATAAAATGATATGTTAAATTTAAAATCTTCTCATAGTACTGCATTTACTCCTTCTTCCCCAGCAGAGCGCTATGCTGAGGCATTGGCTTCAGGCCAGTTCATGGCAGATGAAGCACAAGCACAGGCAGTGCAAGAATTAGATCGTGTATGGAAAGAACTTTTAAATCGTTATAAAGCTTCTAAAAAAGCTTTTCGTCGTTTTCGCCGTCAAACCTCTCCAAAAGGTGTATATATGTGGGGTGGTGTAGGACGTGGTAAAACTTGGCTTATGGACCAATTTTATGAGTCTGTGCCATTTCGCCGTAAAACGCGTATGCATTTCCATCACTTTATGCAACATGTACATAAAGAATTAAATAAACTTTCTGGTCAACGTAATCCACTCGATATCGTGGCTGATCAAATTTATAAAGATGCTGTTGTTATTTGTTTCGATGAGTTTTTCGTGTCAAACGTAACAGATGCAATGATTTTGAGTGATTTATTCCAGAAGTTATTTGTTCGCGGTGTAACACTCATTGCAACTTCAAATATTGCACCAGACGGTTTATATAAAAACGGGATTCACCGTGATCGTTTTATTCCCACAATTGAAATGGTTAAAAAGAACTGTGTCGTTTTAAATGTAGACGCAGGTGTGGATTATCGTTTACGTGTTTTAAAACAGGCTCAGTTGTTTAAATCACCACTGGGCAATGAAGCTCAAAACTGGATCGCAGAGCGTTATAGCGCTTTAACTCAAACGCAAACAAATTCTCATGAACCAATTGTGATTAATAACCGTGTTGTTGAAACACTAGGTCATACAGAAGATGTTTTATGGTGTGAGTTCTCTGAACTTTGTTTAAAGCCGCGTAGTCCTGCAGACTTTATTGAAATTGCCAATATCTATAATACTGTTCTGGTGAGTAATGTTCCGCACTTAACTGACTTCTTGTCAGAAGGCACACGTCGTTTTATTTATCTTGTCGATGAATTTTATGATCGTGGCGTGAAGTTACTATTAACTTCTCAAGACAGCATCATTGATATCTATCAAGGCGAGAAATTGGCTTTTGAGATTGAGCGTACTCGTTCTCGTTTGTTAGAAATGCAATCAGATGAGTATTTGCATTCTGAGCATCGTCATATTGATGCTACTAAAACTTCTTAAGAAATGAGATATAAAAGAGCGCTCTAAATAGAGCGCTTTTTTACAACAAAAATAGATAAATTTAGCTAAATAATACTTTTTCATTGTGCAAAGTTTGATATAACTAAATACGCTTTAGAAAAAATAAGATAGTGAAACTTTTTGTATGTTAACAAAAAGTCTAGTTTCAGTATCTTTCAATATTGAATAAATTGTTGGGAAACCTAGTTAGAATTTTAATATTTTCCTGTATAGAAAAATTTATCTTTGTCAATAGTTTTGCAAGGGAAAATGCTTACTATTTAGGAATGTGATATTAGTATTCAGCTTAATTTAAATCGGTATACTAGGTTTCTCTTGGTATAAAAAGTAGCAACTTCAGGAAAGACAATGACTGCACGTATTCAAAAAGGCAAGTTAGCGATTGCTAAAGAACTTTACGATTTTATCGAAAATGAAGCTTTACCAGGTTCTGGTTTAGATAGTGAAACTTACTGGAAGAACTTTGAGCAAGTTGTTGTCGATCTTAGCCCAAAAAATAAAGCGTTATTGGCTAAGCGTGATGAATTACAAGCAAAAATTGATGAGTGGCACCGTAATAACAAATTTGAATTAGGTGCTTATAAAGCGTTTTTAACTGAAATTGGATATTTATTACCAGAAGTTGAAGATTTCCAGATTACAACCGAAAACGTAGACGAAGAGATTGCATTATTAGCAGGGCCACAGTTAGTAGTGCCTGTACGTAATGCACGTTATTGCTTAAATGCAGCAAATGCACGTTGGGGTTCTTTATATGATGCACTTTACGGCTTTGACGTAATTTCAGAAGAAGGTGGTGCTGAAAAAGGGAAAGGATATAACCCTGTACGCGGTGCTAAGGTAATTGAGTTCGCTAAGAATTTCTTAAATGAAGTTTTCCCGCTTGCTCAAGGTTCACATGCAGATGCAACTAAATATGCAATTGAGCAAAATAAACTTGTTGTAACTTTGAAAGATGGTACTAAAACAGGTTTAGCTCATGAAGCTCAGTTCGTTGGTTTTAATGGTGAAGAAGCAAATCCTTCAGAAGTTGTACTTTTAAGTAATGGCTTGCATGTCATTATTGAAATTGATGCGAATAGCCCAATTGGTCAAACTGATTTAGCAGGTGTTAAAGATTTAACACTCGAAGCGGCGGTTACAACAATTCAAGATCTTGAAGACTCAGTTGCAGCTGTAGATGCAGAAGAAAAAGTTGAAGGTTACCGTAACTGGTTAGGTTTAATGAAGGGTACACTTCAAGAATCTATCGAAAAGAATGGTAAAACAATTGTTCGTGCGTTAAGCAAAGACCGCGAGATTAAAAACTTAATTGGTGGAACAACAAAACTTCATGGTCGTTCACTTATGTTACTTCGTAACGTAGGTCACTTAATGACGAACCCAGCGATTTTAGTAGATGGTGAAGAAATTTTTGAAGGTATTATGGATGCATTGGTAACTCCATTGTTATCAGTTGCAGATATCCGTAGTACGAACGAAAATAAAAACTCTCGTAAAGGGTCTATGTATATTGTTAAGCCAAAAATGCATGGTCCAGAAGAAGTTGCTTTTGCTGTTGAATTATTTGAACGCGCTGAGCAAGCACTTGGGTTACCAGCGAAATCTTTAAAAATCGGTATTATGGATGAAGAACGCCGTACATCTGTAAACTTGAAAAACTGTATTGCTGCTGCTAAAGATCGCACTATCTTTATCAACACTGGTTTCATGGACCGTACAGGTGATGAAATCCATACTTCTATGGAAGCTGCACCAGTTGTTCGTAAAGAAGCTGTTAAAACACAAAAATGGATTGCTGCTTACGAAAACCGTAACGTTGCAATTGGCTTGAAATGTGGTTTACAAGGTAAAGCTCAAATTGGTAAAGGTATGTGGCCAAAACCAGACAGCATGAAAGATATGTTGGCAACTAAAGCTGCTCATCCAAATGCTGGTGCTTCATGTGCTTGGGTTCCATCACCAACTGGTGCTGTACTTCATGCGATGCATTACCATCAAGTAAATGTAAAAGCACGTCAAGATCAGCTAAAAGCTGAAGAAATGTTGTCATTAGACGACTTGTTAACACCTCCATTTGCACCTGATACAAACTGGTCAGCAGAAGAGATCAATAATGAGCTTGAAAATAACTGCCAAGGTATTTTAGGTTATGTTGTTCGTTGGGTTGACTTAGGTGTAGGTTGTTCAAAAGTTCCTGATATTAACAACGTGGGTTTAATGGAAGACCGTGCAACATTACGTATTTCTTCTCAACACGTTGCGAACTGGTTACGTCACGGTATTGTGACTCGTGAACAAGTTGAAGAAGTGCTTAAACGCATGGCAAAAATTGTTGATGAGCAAAATGCGAATGACCCATTGTATAAACCAATGGCAGCTAACTTTGAAACGAATATTGCTTTCCAAGCAGCTTCAGACCTTATCTTTAAAGGTTGTGAACAGCCTTCAGGTTATACTGAACCGTTACTACACGCTGCTCGCTTAAAATTAAAAGGTTATACAGGTGACTAATTTAAACCTGTTATAAAAAAAGCCTCTTCGGAGGCTTTTTTTATTTTCGGTATATTTTGTGCTTACAGATAAGATGTGAATTTATAAATAAAGGATTTCAAGTTTGATTAACTTAAAAAATCTCGATCGTGAGAATTGGCTTCTATGCGCAAAATTATCATTAGATGATTCTCAAAAGGACTATGTTGCACCAAATGTATATTCTATTGCTGAGTCTAAAGTGGAGGATACTTCAAAAAAACGCTAACTGAAAATTCAAGTTAGCGTTGGAGATAATGGAGCTATATAAATTAAAAGAAATACTAGTTGCTACTTACAATTCCAATTTTAGTAACACCTAAACGCTGTGCTGTAGCCATAACCATCGCTACATTTTTATATTCAGCCATCTGGTCTGGTTTAAGTTTGATCTGGTCTTGATCTTTTTTAGCAACAACACCTTGAAATAAAGTCTCTAGTGCCTTTCGGTCAGAAACCGCTTGGTTATTCCAAAATACTTTGCCTGTTGCATCAATTCTTACATCAATCACTTCAGGTGGCTTTTCATTTGTTGGTGGCGGTGTGCCATTTGGCAAATTAATATTAATCGCATTGTTTGGTGCAGGTATAGTAATAATAAACATAATAATGAGTACCAGCATGACATCAATAAGTGGTGTCATGTTCACCTCTAGCATTACATCGTCATCATTATTTGAGCCAACATTCATACCCATAAAATTCTCCTTAAAATCATTACGGGGAGGCTGGAGGGGTAGTAACAAAGGCAATTTTGCCAATACCAGCTTGTTTGGTCGTACTAATGACCTGATCTATCGCTTCAAAATGGGTAAGCTGATCTCCTCGAATATGTACCTCTGGCTGCGGTCTTTTTTGTGCCACAGCTTGTAATTTTGCTAATAAAATTTCTTTATTTGGTACATAACTTTCATTCCAGAAAATATCGCCTTTCTTATTAACTGAGAGTTGAATATTTTCAGGGGTGGTTGCATACGGCGTATTCTTTTCTTCTGGTAGTTTCACCGGAACTGTATGAGTAACTACCGGAATAGTAATAAGAAAAATAATAAGTAGAACTAACATGACGTCCACCAAAGGGGTCGTATTAATTGTTCCAATCATTTCGTCATCATCTTCAGAACCAACACTCATACCCATAATGTTTGCTCCTTATTATTTAATGCTGCGGTTAACTGAATTATTGGTATTAATTTCACCGCTTAATAAAACTGCATGTAAATCTGAACCGAATGAACGAACGTTTTCCATTACTGCTTTATTGCGTCGAGTCAACCAGTTGTAACCAAGTACAGCCGGTACTGCAACTGCAAGACCAATAGCAGTCATAATAAGTGCTTCACCAACAGGTCCTGCTACTTTATCAATAGATGCTTGACCTGAAATCCCGATAGCAGTTAACGCGTGATAGATTCCCCAGACTGTTCCGAATAGACCCACGAAAGGTGCAGTAGATCCAACCGTTGCTAGAAAGGCTAAACCTCCACCTAAATGGTTTTGTACTTTTTCAATCGCACGTTGTATTGAAATGCTGACCCAAGTATTAAAGTCAATGCGTTCAAGTAGTGAACCGCCGTGTGATTTAGTTGAGTTAATACCTTTTTCCGCAATAAAACGATATGCGCTACTTTGTTCCAAACCATCAGTGGCATTATCAAGAGAAGTGGCTTCCCAAAAACTTTTTTCTGCTTCTTTACCTTGGCGTTTTACTTTTGCTTGTTGTAAGAATTTAGAGACAATGATGTACCACGTACCAATAGACATAAGTACGAGTATGAATAGGGTAGATTTAGCAACTAAATCACCTTCACGCCAAAGAGCTTCTAGACCATAAGGGTTTTTAACAGTTTCACTCGTTGCAGGCTTTGGAGGCGGAGTAGGAGTACTTGCGTTTGAAGCCGCTTCAGTAGTTGCTGTTGCAACAGGAGTATTACTGGTTTCTTCTGCAAAAACTGTACTTAATGGGAGCAGTGAGCATGCTGCGATTAAACTTGCAGAAGCGAAACGTACTAGTGGTTGAGTTGATTTTTTCATCATGTTATCTCCAATATTTTTAATTTCTTACTAATTCAATTGCTTATTCAATTACGAATGGATATTCAATTTCATACCAGTCCTGCTGAGGCACGCCATCTTTCATTGCTGGTTTGAATGTACATAAGCTGTAAGCTTTAGTTGCCGCTTTGTCTAAGGTTTTACTGCCACTCGATTTTTTCACTTTGGCATCAATAACTTTGCCGGATGTATCAACTAAAACACGTATACGTACCGTACCTTGTTCTTCATTCATCAGTGCTTCGCGAGGATATTCCGGTTTTTCACAACCTGCGGAACCTTCTGAAACGCCACGAGTCACGCCAGTTGGTTTAGGTGCTGGTGCAGCAGCCGCCACTGGAGCGGGTGCAGCAACAGGGCTCGGAGAAAGAGTACTAGGTGCAGCAGGAGCCGGAGTAGCGACTTTAGTCGGTTGAGCTACCGGAGTAGTTTTTTGTACCGGTGTCGTTACTTTTTCTACCTGTTTAGGCGGCTCAGGAACCTTGGCAACCTTTTCGACCATTTTTGGCGGCTCCGGTGGTTTTTCCTTAGGTTTTGGCTCCTCTGGTTTTGGTGGAGGAGGCGGTTTAATATCCTGAATAATTTGTAATTCCACAGGTTTTTCTGCTGGTTTTTGAATATTGTTTGCTAAACCTGACATCAGAATATAGGCAACAAGAAGATGCAGAAAAAGTACTGCGGCAATACCAATAAGGCGTTTGGCAGATTTATTTTCTATGTCTGTAAAAGTCATGCCCATAGTTACTCCTGAAACTGTAGACAAACAATTTTTTAAAATGACTGTTTGGCTAAGAATGAGTATTTGTTCTGCAAACTAACTTTTGAGAGTTATATTTGCAGAACAACCATTTAGAACTTATATGTACCTCGTACAAAGTAAGTACGTCCTAAAGGATCTGCGTAACGTGGGTCATATCCCATTTGGAAGTTGTCACCAACATTTGAAGCAGGAGGGTCTTCATCAAAAATATTCTTAATACCCGCCGTAACTTCTAGATTTTTAAAGCCTTTATATGTGCCTGAAATATTGTAGGTTGTATAGTCGCTCACTTTGTGATTTCGATAACCTGCCTTAACAGTAGAACTTGAATTCTGATCTTCATAGCCACGTGAAAAATTTTGTTGTAGGTTTAAAGCCCAATTCTCATAGTTCCAGTTCAGGTTGGCTGTATGTTTCCAGCGAAGAATAATAGCCTGGTAGTCTAGGCCACTATAAGTGCCTGCAACACCTTTCCAGTCACCATCTGGTTCTGCTTGATATTTGTAGTCAGTGATATATGTACCATCAATATTGAAACCAAATCGACCCGTAGCAGTCATTGGAGAAACCCAACTTAAGCCCACATCGAAACCTGAGGTTTTAATTCCACCTAAATTTTGTTGTGTTGTAATAATATAATCTAATGAGCCATCAGCATTACGTACAAATTTGTCTGCATATTTCACTGGGTCATCAAAAATAGCAGTTTCCGAAAGTGTAGCAATTTGCTTGTCTACTTCAATATTGAAATAGTCGAGAGTAAAGGCTAAATTTTTAATTGGTTCAAATACTAAGCCAGCAGTAAAAGACTTTGACTCTTCCGGATCTAAAGTTTTATTTCCCCCATTTTGTCTATCAAATTGCATATTACAATCACGTTCTCTTACACCACCTGGTTTTAAGACATTCCCAGGACAAAGTACGGGATCATAATAGTATCCACCGGTATTGGTTACTGAGTTTGGTCCATTTACTTCCCAAAGTGTTGGAGCTCTGAAACCTGTACTATAAGTGGTACGGAACATTAATTGTTTAATAGGTTCCCAACGAAGTGCAAATTTTGGATTAAATGTATCGCCAAAGTCACTATAATCATCATAACGAGCAGCGATTTGAGCCTCTAAAGTTTTATGGAGAGGGATATGAAATTCGGTAAATACCGATTTAATATTACGATCACCCTTATTTACTGGTTCATCAGGATCAACGCCAGTACTAGGGGCTACTCGGGCAACATCAGTAACGACTTTTGAAGTCCAATCTTCATAACGATAGCTTGCCCCAATGGCAAATCCAACATCTCCTGCTGGTAATTTAAATATAGGTCGACTTGCTGTGAAATCGACAGTAGTTGTATCTAGGTTGGCTTTTAAATACTTGCCTTCAACACCTAACTGGTTCCATACATTGGCATCTTCAGGGGATTGCGGCCCGAATGGGTTTAAAATACCATTGTTTAAAGCTTCTTGTGTTTTGTCAAAGTTTAAATAGCCACTTACTACAGCATCCGATGCACTACTATGTGCATAAGTAACGCCTGAATTAATATCCCAACCGTGTGTTTCCCCCTCAATACCGGCAAATAGTCTATGTGACTGGTTAATACTATTACTTACACGATTACCTGATTGTGAACGTAGATATAATGGGATAGACCCCGTAACACCAGCTAGGGCTGGAGTTATGCCATTTCCTGGATAATATTTACTACTAGGATCAAGGGTCAAATCAAAAAATACATCTGGTGCAACTGAAGTTGTAACTTCATTTCTTGCATATAAGTATTCTGCAATCGCATTAAAGTTATTGCTCAATTTAAAAGTAGCTCGGCCCATAGCTGAAATATCTTCAGTTTTTGGAACAATGCCAATTACTGCTTGGCTATTATATTTACAAATTTGACCATCGGTCTCTACTAGAGGGTTATTACCACAACCTGTAGATGCATAGGGATTGCCTAACCCAGGAACATTGGCAGGGAATGAACCACTACTAGTTTTATGGATTCCTAATTCAGGTAATATGCCTCCACGTCGACTGACTTTACGGTCTTGGGCCATGACATCATCGCCTTTTCGGTAATCGACAACTCCAAAAACGTTATAGCCATTTTCCTCTAAGTCACCAAAACCGCCGAAAATGCTGTAGTCTTGTTGATCTCCACCTTTTTCTTCTGGTTTTTGATACCCAGCAGTTAAGTTAAGACCCGTAAACTGCTTTTTAGTAATGAAGTTGATAACCCCACCGATTGCATCTGTTCCATAAATGGAAGAAGCACCATCACGTAAAACTTCAATACGGTCTAACATAGCGAGTGGAATAATATTTAAATTGGTTACTCCGCTATCGTATGCATTGGCAGCTAATCTACGACCATTCAGTAAAATAAGAGTTTTGTTTGCCCCTAAAGCTCTTAGGTTTGCTGCTGACCCCACAGTTTTACTAGCGCCCACGTTGCTAGCAGTTACGAAGTTTGATTGGTTTGCACTAATCTTAGCTAATGCTTCTTCAGTTGAAGTTACCCCTTGTTTTAAAATTTCATCAACTTTTACAACGGTAATTGGTGAAGCACTTTGTGCAGCAACCCCTTTGATTGAAGAGCCTGTAACGGCAACTTTTACAACTTTTGCTGGTTTGTCATCATTACTTGTTTGTTCAGTTTCTGCTGCTTGTGCCATGGTAAGACACATCATGCTTAAACTAAGGGTACTTAATTTAAGTATTGTCTTGCCGATCTTGGGGGTTACCTGAGATCGAACATTGTATTTTTTTTTCATCGTGGACTTGATCCCTTTTTGTTGTAGTTAGCGATATTGCTGTAATGCTTTTAAGCAAAGCAAGTGCCAACTATATATTTTTCTTTTTTTAGTTTATGCAAAATACTGATAAATATTGATTTTATTATGTTTGAAGACAGAGTCTTTGTTTGTTTTGATGAAAAATAAATTTTCCATTTGGCAAATTTTTTTATATTGGCTAAAAGTTTCAAATTTATTTGTATAAAAAATATACATTAATGGACACTTCACATACTTAATAAATAAAAATGTATCGTTTTAGAACTTTACTATATGTAATGTTATACTATTTGTTGTAAGATTTTTTCACATGATTTTATTTAAATATCAAATAATTAAATTTATATTTTTTATTTGGTACAAATGAATTAATATGATGCATTATGAATCATCAATGTATTTTTTTTGTGCATTTAAGATGTTAAATGATTAACATATACAAATATAATATTTGGCAAAAAGTAACTTTTATTTATATAGTTCAAACGGATTTAAGTACCTAATAAAAATATGAATTTCGAATAATCTTAAATATTTTATTATGAATACCAATAGATGGCATGAAATTCGCTTTATATTCAGTAGTTACAAAACTCTGGGTACTTGAATTTATTTTTCCATTTGATCAAATAAAAAGATGATAAAGGAAAGTGAATTCCAAATCCCAAATAGGCCTATCTGCTGAAAAAAGAACTTTTCTTATGCGGATTTAGATGTTACTCAAAAGGTTAATATCTTTTAAAAAAATTAGTTATGTGGATATGAACTTGAAATTAAAATTTTTTAAGCTCGCCATTTTAAGTTTGGCTATTACTTCAATTCCATGTGCTTATGCAATTACGCCAGCACAACCAAACAAGATTTTGCATGTTGCCTATGAAGCACCAGATGACGGTTTTGACATGGTTAAAACCACCAATTTCTATAGTGCTAGTATTGCAGAAGCTATTTTTGAACCACTACTCAAATATGATTATTTAGCTCGTCCATTACAATTAGTTCCTTATACGGCTGAAAGCATGCCTAAGGTTGAGCAAGACGGTAAAGTTTATATATTTAAAATTAAGCCAGGGATTTATTTTACAGATGATCCTGCTTTTAAAGGCAAACGCCGTGAGTTAGTGGCCGAAGATTATATTTATTCAATTAAGCGTATTTTAGACCCTAAAAATCGAGCACCTTCTGTTTCTTTTCTGGATGGAAAATTGCTGGGTGCCGATGCAGTGGTAGCTCAAGCAAAGAAAACTGGAAAGTTTGATTATGCCGCGCCAATTGCAGGGCTTAAAGCGATTGATCGATATACTCTACAATTTACGTTAACTCGCCAAGACTATAATTTTCCTTATATTCTTGCTTATATTGCTTTTGGGGCCGTTGCTAAAGAGGTTGTTGACTATTACGGTAATCGTATTGGTATGCATCCAGTGGGTACTGGACCGTATATGTTAAGTAAATATGTTCCAAGAAGTAAGGTCGAGTTGGTTGCCAATCCTGATTATCGTGGTTTCGTCTGGAATTTTAAGTCAACTGGAACACCGTGGGATAACCAGCTTGTTAAAGAAATGTCTGGAAAAAAAATGCCGCAAGTTGGCAAGGTGGTGGTCAGTATTATTGAAGAGCAACAGTCACGGTGGTTAGCTTTTCAATCGGGTCAATTAGATTTTGACAAACTTACAGCAGATGCTGTTCCTCAAGCTTTAGATGGTAATCAACTTAAGGCTTCTTTTCAAAAAAAAGGAATTAAACACTTTCCATATAAAGAACCTGAAATGACCTATACCATGATGAATATGCATGATCCTGTCATTGGTGGTTTTAGTCCTGAAAAAATTGCGCTTCGTCGAGCAATTACTTTGGCCTATGACCAAAATGAAAGCATAAAACAGGCATATAAAGGTCAGGCAGTTAGAGCAGAAATGTTTATACCTGAAGGTGTAAACGGGTATAACCCAAAGTATAAAAGTAGCGTAGGATATAATCCTCGGTTAGCCAATAAACTACTTGATTATTATGGTTATAAAAAAGGGGCTGATGGCTATAGGACCTTACCAAATGGCAAACCTTTAGTTTTAAAAATTAATAATGAAAATAGCTCAGCTGCAGTTATTCTTTCCGAACTCTGGAAAAAAAATTTAGATGCGATTGGCATTCGTGCTGACTTTAAAGTAAGTAATTTTGCAGATAACTTAAAAGCTGCGACACAATGTAAATATATGATCTGGAGTGGGGCATGGATTGCTGACTATCCCGAAGGAGATAATTTTGCACAATTATTATATGGACCAAATGCTGGGCAGGGAAACCATGCCTGTTATCAGTCTAAAACATATGATGCTCTTTATACTCAGGCCATTCATTTACCACCGCAACAACGCCTACCATATTATGAAAAGCTTAATCGCCAGATTGAAGCAGACAATCCTTGGATTATTCATGTAACTCGAATTCGCAATTGGTTGATACGGCCACAAGTTCAGGGTTTTAAACCTCACCCGATGATAAATACAAGCTGGCAATATCTTGATATTACCCCCGTTAAAAAATAATTTTAGATAAAGATCATCATGACTGAAAATTTAAGACTAAAGCTCAAGCACTGTAGTGTAGGCCTATTATTTGCCGGAATGGCATTAACGGGGACCACGACTATTTTTGCCAAAAGTCCAGCCGATCCGAATAAAATTTTACATTATACGTTCCCGACAGCTGAAACAGGTTTCGACCCAGCGTATATCCATGATTTATATTCGGCGCATGTAACTACTTCGATATTTGAAACTTTATATACCTATGACTATTTAGCAAGGCCAGCAAAGCTTATCCCTCAAATCGCAACTGCTATGCCTGAAGTGAGTGCAGATGGTCTGACTTATACTATTCACATTAAAAAAGGTATTTATTTTACGCCAGACCCTGTTTTTAAAGGCAAACCTAGAGAGTTAACGGCTTATGATTATGCATACTCTTTTAAGCGGTTATTGGACCCAACTTTACGTTCACCAAATAGCTGGTTGCTGGAAAACAAAATTGAAGGTATGGATGCGTTAGTACAATCAGCTAATAAAACAGGAAAATTTAATTATGATCAAAGTGTGAGTGGTTTGCAGACCCCTGATAAGTACACCTTGGTTATTCGATTAATAAAACCTGATTATAACTTTCCTTTATTACTGGCACATGACCCTACAGGGGCTGTAGCACGTGAAGTTATCGAAAAATATAAAGATAAAGCTGGCTTTGTTATGGGGCATCCAGTAGGAACAGGACCTTATATGCTCAGTAAATGGGTGCCTGCTTCGCGCATAGTTTTAAAAGCGAATCCTGATTATCGTGGCTTTACTTGGAATTTTGTCGCCAGTAGCCCTGAAGACCAAGCTGTTGTGAAGCATCTTAAGGGCAAACAAATGCCTCAAATTGGTACAATTGATATTCAGGTGATGGAGGAAAACCAGTCAAGATGGTTGGCATTTCAGCGTGGTGAAGTTGATATCATTCAGCTCGAAGGGCAATTAGTCTCGAAAGCCATTAAAGACGGTAAATTAAGACCCGAGCTTGCAAAAGAAGGCGTGCAATTATCACGTATCGTCGATCCAGAAATTAGTTATAACTATTGGAATCTTAAAAATCCCGTTGTTGGAGGAATGAGTAAAGAAAAAATCGCTTTACGCCGTGCAATTGCAATGTCCCGTTCAATAGATCAAGAAATTAAGTTAGTGCGTAACGGTGATGCAGAGCGTCTACATTTTCCAGTTCCACCAGGTGTAGTAGGAGCCGAACCTCAATATAGAAGCAGTACCCCATATTCGGTCAAAGCAGCAAATTTATTATTAGATAAATATAACTACAAAAAAGATGCATCAGGATGGCGTACACAACCAAATGGTAAGCCTCTGGTCATTGAATATATGGCGCGTAATGACAGTATTGGTCAGCAAAGCGCTGAGCTTTGGAAAAAGAACTTTGACAGTTTGAATATCCGTATGGTGTACAAGCCAATGCTCTTTTCAGACCTCATTCGGGCACAAAAACAGTGTGACGGAATGTTTGGCTCCTCTGCATGGATAGCCGATTATCCGGATGGGGATAATTTTATGCAGAATTTTTATGGTCCGAATACTCATATGACCAACTGGTCTTGCGGTTCAATACCGGAGTTTGATCAATTATACCGTCAGTCTCAACAGGTCAAGCCAGGACCAGAACGAGACGTGATTTATCGAAAAATGACACGTTTATTAGAAGTTTATATGCCAGTGCAAGTCTTGTATGCACGTTATAGAAATATGTTGGCTCAACCTCGAATCATTGGATATAAGAAGCATCCGATTTTACATGCTGAATGGATGTACTTCGATATTGATACAAATACGAAATCTAATCATTAAATGAAAAAAATTGGAGATACGATGAAAAATAACACACTGAAAATGACTAGTTTATGTATGTTGACGATAGGTATAAGTCAGTTTGCATCGGCAGAGACCACACGTGCAACTTTACCATTACTTAAGGCAGAACAACTCCCAGCATGGTGCGATTCTAATTTAAAAAAAATCCAGCAAGAGATTTCAAACTTTGAAAAAACACCTGTTAAAACTGATGCTGCCGCAGCTCCAATATTAGCAAAGTGGGATAAAATTTTTGCTCATCTTGAAGATTTTTCAGGACCCATAGGTTTATATAGTAATGTAGATCCAGATGCGAAATTACGTAAAGCAGCAGAAGATTGTGAGATCAAAATTAATCAATTTCATACTGATATATTCCAAAACTCAAAACTGTATAGCGTAATTAAAAATACAAAAGCAACTGATCCGATAGATCAGAAATACCGTCAGGATATTCTGGATCAGTTTGAAGACACAGGGGTTCAGCTAGAACCAGCAAAACGCGCAAGAATGAAAGCGATTCTTGATGAATTGACTAAACTCGAGCAAGAATATAACCGCAATATTCGTGATAACCCTGAAAAACTTGAATTTACGCCTGAAGAGATGAAAGGTCTGCCAGAGAGTTATATTTCAGGGTTAAAGAAAAATGCCAAAGGTAACTATCTTTTAGGTTTTGAGTATCCGGAATATCGTCCATTTATGGAACTGGCAGATAATGATGATGCTAGAAAAAGATACCAGATTGCCTTTACACGACGTGGTACTGAACAAAACTTAAAATTACTCAAGCAGGCAATAGATTTACGTTATGAACTTGCACAGTTATTTGGCAAAGCAAGTTATGCTGATTGGGCGTTAAAAGACCGTATGGCAAAAACGCCAGAAACTGTAAATCAATTCTTAGCAGAAGTACAAAAAACGGTAGCACCACTTGAGCGCAAAGAAGTAGAAGAGCTCCGTGCATTTAAAGCACAAACTTTAAAAACACCATTAGATAAAACCGAGATAACACGTTGGAGTGAAGCTTATTGGAGTGAAAAACTTCGTAAGAGCAAATATCAAATTGATCAGGAAAAGCTTCGTGATTATTTCCCGACTTTAGCAGCACAAAAATGGTTATTTGCTATCTCATCTGATCTTTATGGTATTGATTTTAAACCTGTCAAAGTGAAAGCATGGCAGAGCGAAGTTGAATATTACGATGTAGTCGATAAAAAGACAGGAAAACTTCTAGGCGGCCTATATATGGATAAATTCCCTCGAGAAGGGAAATATGGTCATGCTGCCGTTTGGGGAGTATATGGTGGCAGCACTTTAACCAACCGCTTACCGGTTTCAGCATTAGTCACAAACTTTAACCGTAAAGGTTTAAATAGTGATGAGCTTGAAACTTTTGTGCATGAATTTGGTCATGCCTTACATGGCATTTTATCTAATACCCGTTATGCAAGCCAGTCTGGAACATCTGTAGAGCGTGACTTTGTAGAAGCACCATCTCAAATGTATGAAGAGTGGGCACGCCGTAAAGAAACCTTATCTAAAGTGGCCGATTATTGTGATCCGGCATGCCCACGAGTTGATGATGAATTAATTGCCCGTTTAAAAGCAGTACATAACTATGGGCGCGGTTTACGTTACGCACGTCAAACGCTTTATGCACAGTACGATATGGCGCTTCATACGGCTGATGCCTTAAAAGTAAAACCTTTAGAAACTTGGCAAAAAATGGAAGCAGCTACAGCCTTGGGATATGTCCCAACAACAGAGTTTCCTGGTCAGTTTGGACACTTGATGGGGGGATATCAAGCAGGTTACTACGGTTATATGTGGTCTGAGGTTTTAGCTTTAGACATGCTTTCTGCTTATGGTGACAACCTGAATAACCCACAAGTCGGACAACGTTATCGCCAGACCATTTTATCGCAAGGTAGCCAAAAACCGGCAGCTGAGTTGGTTAAAGATTTCCTTGGTCGTGATCCTGACAATAAAGCATTCTTTAACGAAATTACCGGACAACGGGTTAAATAAGGAATTATCACTATGCTGGCATATGTTATTCGGCGGTTATGGCAGATGATTCCAACCATGTTGGGAGTAGTACTGTTTATCTTTATTCTTTTTAACTGGGTCGGTGGAGATCCGGCCTATATTCTGGCAGGTAAGATGTCTAATCCTGAGCAGATTGAAAACATTCGTAAGCAACTAGGTGTCGATCAGCCTTATTACGTTCAGCTCTGGATTTTTATTAAGCAGATTCTTACTTTTGACTATGGCGCAAGTTGGAGTACTGGCGAGCCAGTTTCACAAATTATTTTAACTCGCTTGGGGCCTTCATTAACGCTCCTAATTCCACTCACTATTTTACAAACCGTTATTTCAATTGGCTTGGCTCTAGCTGTATCGGCAGTACGTGGTTCTTTAACAGATCGTATGGTCATGATGTTATGTACTATTGGTATGTCGATCAGTATCTTGGTTTATATTATTGTTTTTCAATATGTTTTGGCATATCAGTTAAGTTGGTTTCCAGTGCAGGGCTGGAGCGATAACTTTACCGATAATTTATTTAAGTTTGCCTTGCTTCCAATTTTAATTATGTTGGTGGTGAGTATTGCACCTACTTTACGTTTATACCGTAGTTTTGTGCTTGATGAGATTAACCAAGATTATGTGAGAACCGCACGGGCTAAAGGTGTAGGGGAAAGCCGAATTTTAGGTGTGCATGTTTTACGTAATGCCTCAATTCCTATTATTACCGATGTGATGGCGACTTTGCCTGCATTGCTCATAGGTGCATTTTTAATTGAACGTTTTTTTGGTATTCCCGGTATTGGTCGAGAAGTAATTATCGCGGTTGAGCGAAGTGATTTTCCTGTGATTAAAGCAATTACAGTGTATATCGCAGCTGCAACCATGATTTTTAATTTGATTGCCGATTTGGTCTACAAAGTGGTTGATCCACGTGTACAGTTGAAGTAGGTGGGTTATGCTAAGTGTTCTAACAAAAAGAAAATTACAAACCCAGACAGCTCCAGCTTCAGCGGGTTTATGGCGCCTTGCAATGCGCCGTCTTCGGGCTGATAAAATTGCAATCGCATCGCTCATTGTTGTGCTGTTCTATCTGGTCGTATTGCTACTATCATTTACTGGTGTGATTGCATCAGACTGGAACAAAGAAGTTGCTGTCAGTTATGCACCTCCTACATTTATTGGTGCAGATAAAACAACTGAAGCTTTGCAAAAGACAGCTGCTGTAGATGAAGAGTTACCGGAAAATCCAGTCGATCCTTTAAAAGATGTCATTCACCAACTCAAGGCTGAAATTAAACAAGAAAAGACCTCTGGAAGTGCAATTGATTATTATGGTGTAGTTGACCCGCTAGCTGATGATATGAAAGCAATTGATCAGCAACTAGGTGGACACTTACTCGATCAGCAGAGTGAACTAAAAAGTACTCTTATATTTGGGGCCGACAAATGGGGGCAAGATATTCTTAAAAAAACCATTAAAGGTGCTGAAACTTCAATTATTGTAGGGCTAGTTTCTGCATTACTCGCAGTGACCTTAGGCACATTATTAGGGGCAATTTCAGGCTACTTTGGTGGTTGGGTAGATGACATCCTTAACTGGTTTTATAACATTTTTACTTCCATTCCATATTTATTATTAGTTCTTGCGATAGCTGCCGTACTGCAACAAAAGGGCATTTTATCTATTGTTTTGATTTTAGGTTTAACGGGTTGGACTGGTGTTTACCGTTTAATTCGTGCGGAGTATATGAAACATACCTCACGTGAATATGTTCTGGCGGCCAAGGCAATTGGTGTTGGACATTTTCGCCGTATGTTTATTCATATTTTTCCTAATGTCAGCCATATCGCCTTGGTTCAAATGTCGATTTTGGTGGTTTCCTTTATTAAATCGGAAGTTATTTTAAGTTTCTTGGGATTTGGTGTACCAGTGGGTGTAGTGTCTTGGGGCAGTATGTTAAATGAAGCTCAAAGTGAACTTCTTTTAGGAAAATGGTGGCAACTTGTCGCAGCCTCTGTTGCAATGGCTGTTTTGGTTACGGCATTTTCAATGTTTACTGATGCACTGCGTGATGCATTAGATCCAAAACTAAAATAAGAGGAAACGCTAATGTCAGAACAACAAAAAAATGTCCCATTACTTCACATTGAAAACTTACGTGTAAGTTTTAAAGGTGAAGACAAGCAGTATATCGAAACTGTTAAAGGAATCTCCTTTGATATTCCAGCAAATACGACTGTTGCTTTAGTTGGTGAGTCAGGTAGTGGTAAATCGGTTACTTCTTTGGCAACCATGGGTTTACTACCTGTAGGCCAAAGTAAAATTGATGAAAAAAGTAAGATTGTTTTTGAAGGTCAAGATTTACTCCGCTTATCCCGTAAAGATATGCGAAAAATCTGTGGTAAAGATATTGCCATGATTTTTCAAGAACCGATGTCATCATTAAATCCCGTTTTTACGGTAGGTAATCAAATCGCAGAAGTGTTGTGTTTACACATGGGTATGAGTCGTAAACAGGCCCGTCAACGTGTTTTAGAGTTACTTAAAGAGGTCGGGATACCTTCACCGGAAACTAAGATTGATGCTTATCCTAACCAACTGTCTGGTGGTCAACAGCAACGTGTCATGATTGCAATGGCGATTGCTTGTGAACCTAAGCTACTAATAGCCGATGAACCGACTACGGCACTTGATGTCACCATTCAAAAACAAATTATTGATTTACTCGAATCGTTGCGCCAGCGCCGTCAAATGTCGATGCTCTTTATTACGCATGATTTGGCTTTAGTGGGTGAAATTGCAGATCAAGTCATTGTAATGCGTCATGGCGAAATTAGAGAGCAGGGATTTGCAGAACAAGTTCTAGAACAACCTAAAGATGTATATACCCGAGCATTGCTCTATTGTCGTCCTCAAATGTCACAGCGACCTTATCGTTTGCCTGTGACCAGCGATTTTATGCGTCAAGAAGACAATATATTGGTAGAGCAAAGTTTTGATGTTTCAGAAATTCCACAGCGTAAACGTGGTTTAAATGGCGATGAGCAAATTATTTTAGAAGTAAAAGATCTGAAAAAAAGCTTTTATAGCCGTAAAGGGTTGTTTGGAAAAGAAGAATTTCAAGCAGTAAAAGGCGTTTCTTTTAAACTTGCTAAAGGTAAAACGCTTGGTTTAGTGGGAGAGTCTGGCTCAGGTAAAACCACTGTGGGCTTGTTGCTTATGCGTTTACATGAAGCATCGGGTGGGGAAGCTTTCATTGAGGGTAAAGATATTCTGTCATTAACTGAAAAAGAATTTGCTAAATATCAAAGGAAGATCCAAATCATTTTCCAAAATCCATATGCTTCGCTAAATCCACGCTTTACCATTGGGCAGATTTTATTAGAACCTATGCAAATTCATGGCATTGGTAAAGATGATGCGGAACGTAAGCAAATTGCACTTGGTTTACTTGAGCGAGTGAATTTACCTGAACAAGCTTATTATCGATATCCGCATGAGTTCTCGGGTGGTCAACGCCAACGTATTGCGATTGCACGTTGTTTAACGCTAAAGCCTGAAATTCTAATTTGTGATGAATCTGTTTCGGCACTAGATGTGTCGGTTCAGGCACAAGTACTTAACTTATTACAAGACTTACAAGATGAGTTTGGCCTTAGTTATATTTTTATTTCACATGACTTATCGGTTGTGAAATATATTTCTGATCAGGTCATGGTCATGAATCATGGTGAAGTTGTTGAAATCGCTAACTCAGATGAGCTCTATGCGCATCCTCAACATGACTACACTAAACGACTATTACAGGCCATTCCGCAAGGAATTCAGCACATTTCTTAAGCGTAAAGTTATGTCGTTAAAGGCACTTTCGAGTGCCTTTTTATTTGGTTTATAGAATAAATACTTATAAAATAAGAGATGTAAAAGTACAGTATTTTATTCTTGCTATGTGTGCCAACTTTAAACCTTTAACTCTTGCCCAATTGCAGCAACTTCAGTTGCCTGTGGTCGGCTTTAGCTATGCCGATGAGGTTTATCCGGGTGGGACAACGCCGCTATTATTCAAATCACCGCAAGGTTTTGAGTGGCGTGAAGTCATGTTCGGTTTGGTTCCTAAATGGGCCGAAGATACAAATATAGCAAAACATACTTATAACGCCCGTCATGAAACGATTTTCCAAAAACCGAGTTTTCAAGAAGCCGCTCTTAAATGTAAGTTTGGTGTAATACCCGTGACGGAGTTTTATGAGAGTAAATATATAAATGATAAACCTGAGCGATGGGGCGTCCGCCGTAAAGATGGACAGGCTTTTTTCATTGCCGCAATTTATGAAATTTGCAAAATGAATGAAACCATTATCCGTTCTGCAAGTATGTTAACTATGGATGCGATAGATCATCCCATGATGAAAGATTTTCATGAACCGGGCGATGTCAAACGATCAGTCATTGTGATTCCGCATGATCGTCTAGAGGAATGGTTAAGTTTAGAAACACCAGATATTTCAAGCTTTATTGAAGGTTTTCCTATTGAGGAATTTGAATGTTTACACGTTCCCAAAGAGAAGATTATAAAGCCCACGCCTCAATTAAGTATGTTTGAATAACAACAGTAGAGTCAGGTTATTGGCTTAATTTTTAAGTCAATAACCTTTGTTATTTAGTCAATATTCTTACTTAAAGTTTCTACCTGCTCATCTTGGGCCAGATAAGCCAATTCAATTGGTGAAATCACAAAAGTCGAATTATCTGAGGTTTGTTTAAAAACAAATCCATATTCAAATGATTGTGTATTCTTACTTGGTAACCAGAATAAATAAGGGCAACCCGTATAACTACCGTCCCAACCCATTTCTTTAGCTAAAGCCAAAGCTGTATCGGATTTAGCAATAATTTCTTTCAGTGATTCTTTATCTCTCTGGGAGACATCACCATCATCATCAGCAAATGTTTGTAAAAACTCATTTAATGGGGTTAAGTCTTCCCAGTTATTTTCAATTGTTGAAAAGTGATATCCATATAGCGTCATATTTAGTCTTCCATTTTGTTATTGTGCTATTGAACATAGCAAGAAATGTGTGAAAAGGAAATGGTTGGTTTTGCATTAAGTTGTTTATTTTTCATAAGTTATAATATGTTTTTTATACAAAATTTAACGTTACTTTCCCTTGAGTAATAAGTGGTTTAGTAAGTAAAAATATAAAGAATCAACTTTTTAAGGTAATAGAAGACTTCTTAGTTAAAGATAAGTGCTTTTTGTAAGAATACTAGACTTAGACTGTTGGTGAATATTGAATTTGTCACAATTCACTTATAATGAAAAGGAAAGTAAATAGAGCTTATTTATGTTTATAACAACAACTCGCCCCAATGATGTCTTAATTGAACAGCTACTACCAATATTGGAAGAGGCTAGTCAGATCTTATTACAAGAATATCAGAACTATTCAGCTGGATATGAGTTTAATATTCAAGAAAAACATGATGATTCACCTGTGACCCAAGCAGATTTAAAAGTAAATCAATTTTTATTAAAACATCTTGCAGAAATCACACCGGAGTTACCAGTTTTATCCGAAGAAAGCGACTATAGCGCTCGCCACGATTGGTCTTCTTGTTGGATGCTAGATCCTCTTGATGGTACGAAAGAGTTTATACATGAACGAGATGAGTTCACGATAAATTTGAGTTTGATTGAGGGGCGTGAAACTGTATTTTCTGTAATTGTTGTACCGTGTGAACAAGTTGTTTATTTAGGTTATTTAAACCATTTGCCTTTTAAATATAACTTTAGCCAACAACAATGGTACCAATATCAAAAAGAATCTTATTCGACACAAGCGCCTGTACAGATTGGCTTAAGTCATAGTAGTAAAAACCCGAAGTATCAGAAGTTTATTGAGCCAATTGAAAAGAGCCGTACCGTAATTCGACGTGAGGCGGGAAGTGCTTATAAATTTTGCATGATGTTAGAAGGCGAGATTGATATTTACCCTAGATTTCATCCTACATCTGAATGGGATACTAGCTCAGGTCAGGGATTATTAGAAAGTATAGGTGGAGGTTTGCTCACACTAAAAGGTAAACCTTTTGAATATAACCAACGTGATACTGTATTAAACGGGGGCTTTATCGCATTTCGTGATCAAGAAAGCAAAAAAATAGCATTTGAAGCTTTGGTTCAATCGGGTGTTTTGGATTGAGAGTTATTGCAGACATGCTATAGTGGCAAAATATTGAGAAAAGATGACACGATAAAAATGGCACTCGATTTATTGCCTAAAAGCATGTTTGAAGCAATTGATTTATTGCCTGATGCTTCAACTCCTGTAACCCTTTTTACACGTCACTCCTTAAGAGAGCTGGTAGATGGGCAAGGCTTGGCAGGATATGACCTTCAACTTACACCTCAAGGACGTGAGCTTGCACAGGAATGGGGTAGCTATTTAATCAAAAATACGGATCGTGTAATTCAACACTGTATTTCTAGTCCAATTCAACGTTGTGTAGATACTGCTGCACTTATGATTGAAGGTGCAGATGGGGTAAGTCCTGAGCCGAATACACATACAATTGAAATTGTTGAACAAGGCTTACTGGTAGAACCGGGGAGCTTTGTACTCGATATTCAACAGGCTGCACCATATTTTCGTAAACAAGGTGCTTTAGGCTTTATTAATAGTTTTGTGAACAATGCATTACCAGGTATGAAACATCCCATTACCGGGGTTTTAGATGTGTTGGAACTTATTTATCAGACTCATCCTAAAACAAAAAGTGGGCTGAGTTTAGCTGTTAGTCATGACACAATTATTGCTGCCATAGTTGCTGTAATTTCAGGCAACAATCAAATACAAAAAGCAGATTGGCCAGAAATGATGGAAGGCCTGTTTGTGTGGTTTGAAGGGGATGAATTTCCAAATTGTAAATTGAAATGGATTTGGCGAGGCGAAGCTTACGAGTTAGATGTCTCTAAATTTCATAAAGTAGAGTAATTATAAAATTATAGGTAATAAAAAAAGCCCTGTTGGGCTTTTTTTACATGCTTCAATTAGTTAGCTAAAGCTTTAACTTGAGCATTTAAACGGCTCTTATGACGAGCAGCTTTATTTTTGTGGATGATGCCTTTATCAGCCATGCGGTCGATTACAGGAACAGCTTTTTTGTAAGCTTCTGTAGCAACAGCATAATCACCACCAGCGATTGCACTTAAAGTACGTTTGATGTAAGTACGAACCATAGAACGCAAGCTTGCGTTGTGTTTACGCGCTTTAACGTTTTGGCGCGCACGTTTTTTAGCTTGAGCAGAGTTTGCCACTCTTGCACTCCTTGAAAATAAGTTGGTCTGGGCGGGCTGTGGTCAATCCAGTAAACTGGTGTAACCATCACCAGCCCGTAAACAAGTGCCATATTGTGATGAATCAATACCGTGAAGTCAAGCCTTGAGAGCATTTTAAGCCGTTTTAGGGGCTGCTAAAACCGTAAGAAAAGGTTAAATTTGATACAAACTTAAAGAAGGTTGGATAAAAAATGACTATAAGCACGAAAAAAGCAATTGTAATAGGTGCTACAGGACTCGTTGGATTAGCTCTAGTTGAAGAGCTTGAACAAACACCGGAATTTGAAGCAATTACCGTTGTTGTTAGAAAAGAATCACAACTACTTAATACATATAAAAAAGTTACTCAGCTCGTTATAGACGATTTTTTATTGCTCAACGATGAAGACGTAAATGGTCATACTCACGCATTTAGCTGTTTAGGAACAACTTTAAAAATAGCAGGTTCAAAACAAGGCTTCTATGCAGTGGATTATGAGATAAATGCTCATTTTGCAGACTTGATCCAAGATAAACATATCCATTTTTTAATTGTAAGTGCACTGGGGGCAAATGCTAATTCACCAATTTTCTACAATAAGGTTAAAGGACAATTAGAAGACTATATTCAGAGTTTAGGCATCGAAAAATTATCTATTTTCAGGCCATCTCTATTGATTGGTAAGCGTAGCGATGTGCGTTTTATGGAAGATTTAGGACAAAGTCTTTTTAAATTCATTGAAAGTAAATGGAATAAACCATTCAAATATAAACCTGTTACCGCAGAGCAATTGGCTCATACCATGGTTGTAGCGGCGCTAACGCAAATTGAAGCATTTAAACGATATGATAATCTCAGCATACAACAAACTCGATAGGGAGAATAAAAGTGTCAACAGTACCATTTGTGACATGTGATTTATTGGATGATAACCCGGAAAAAGATTTACAAGTGGTCACGCCCTCAATGGACGGTAAGTTCTTTAAAAGTTACGGTGCACGTCAAACTTTTGGTGGACAAGTTGTGACTGTAAAGTGTTTTGAAGATAACTCGCGTGTAAAAGAATTATTGGCTACAGATGGTACAGGGAAGGTATTAGTTGTAGATGGTGGTGCTTCAATGCGCTGCGCACTTATGGGAGATATGATTGCTGAATCAGCAGTTAAAAATAACTGGAATGGTGTGGTTATTTATGGCTGTGTACGTGATGTTGATGCACTTGCAACTTTGGATTTAGGTGTACATGCATTGGCTGCAATTCCGCAAAAAAGTAATCGTAAGGGCATTGGTGAAGTAGATATTCCTTTGTATTTTGGTGGAGTCACAATTCAATCTGGCGATTTTATTTATGCAGATAACAATGGAATTGTGATTGCTAAGGAAAAATTAGTTTAGCTCCACAATATAAAGGAACGTGTAATGGTGAATCATCAAATTAAAGTGCTGCAAGCAGTAGCATCTGCAATTGCTCAAGGTGGTAGAGGAGTTACAGGTACAGCATTTCCTAATCAGCCTTTTAACGCTCTAAAACTTTATGAGTTTGAAGGTTCACCATTTTGTCGGCGTGTTCGTGAAGTGATTACACTTTTAAACTTGGATGTGGAAATTTACCCATGTCCCAAAGGAGGAACAAGATATCGTTCAGTTGTAAAAGAAATAGGCGGTAAATTGCAGTTTCCATTTTTAATTGATGAAAATACAGGCGATAAACTATATGAATCACAAGATATTATTCATCATTTATTTAAACATTATGGTAAGACAGGGCAAACGCCTCAGAAATTTTCAAATTATCCTGAAAAACCATATGTTGCATTTGCTGGAACCTTATTAAATGGTGCTCGTGGAGTCTGGATTGATAAAAAAATAGTAAATCGGACCGCACCTGAACATAAACTTGAATTATGGAGTTTTGAAGCAAGCCCATATTCAAGAGTAGTAAGAAATGTACTTTGCGAACTTGAAATTCCTTATATTTTGCATAATGTGGCTAAAGAAAGGTGGCAAGATATGGGGCCTGCTATTCTTCGCTTAAAACCGGGAAAATATGTGCCCTTAAAGGGTGGTAAACGAGAAAAATCGTTGCAGATTATGCAAGGAAAAATGCAGGTGCCTTATTTAGTTGATCCAAATACAGGCGTTAAAATGTTTGAATCTGCCCAAATTGTAAAATACTTAAAACAACAATATGGTGGCTAAATATAACTTAGAAAAATTACAAGAGATTGGGATCGTTCAATCTCTTTTTTAATAGCTAAGAACCATAAGAAATCGTACGATAAAAACATGAATATGCTAAATTACTACCGTAAATTACCAAAATAAGGCCTGTTTTATGGAATGTATGAGAATTCAGCCTGTAACGAGTCATCCTGGAGAAAATGCATTATTTATTGTATTAGGATTAGCTCAAGGTGATTCTGTTGTAGAAAAAGTAAAAGATTTTGCAGCTAATTTTTCAGCGTTAACTAGAAGTTTGTCTAATCGTTATCCAGAAAGTAAATTTAATGCCACATTCGGTTTTAGCTCAAATGCGTGGGATATCTTATTTCCAGAACAATCAAAGCCTCAAGAATTAGAAACATTTCAAGAAATCAAAGGTCCAAAGTACACAGCCGTTTCAACACCAGGTGATTTATTCTTTCATATTCGTGCTGATCGACAAGCTCTCTGCTATGAATTGGGAAGTATTATCAATGAACAGTTGGGTAAAGTGACTTATCCAATTGATGAAGTACATGGTTTTCGTTATTTCGATGGTCGTGCAATTATTGGCTTTGTAGATGGAACAGAAAATCCTGAACCTGTAATTGCAGCGCAGTGGGCTCTAGTGGGCAGCGAAGATCCCGAATTCATTGGGGGAAGTTATGCATTTATTCAAAAATATACCCATGATATGGAAAAATGGCGTGCTTTAAGTGATGAAGAACAAGAAAAAGTAATTGGTCGTAAGAAGTTTAATGATATTGAACTCGGTGATGATGAAAAGCCTTTAACAGCTCATAATGTGGTAAGTAAAGCGCATGATGCGGAAGGTAATGAGCTAAAAATTATGCGTGCCAATATGCCTTTTTCTAACCCTTCAAAAAATGAATATGGGACTTTCTTTATTGGATACTCGCGTAAATTTAGTACAACCCGTCAAATGCTTGAAAATATGTTCTTAGGAAATGAGCAAGGTCATCTTGACCGCTTACTTGACTTTAGTACTGCCCAAACAGGTACTTTATTTTTTGTACCGACAGTAGATTTTCTAGATGACTTGGGTGACGAGTAGGCATTAAAAAAATAAACTTAGATGGTAGAGGTGAGTAGATTACCTCTACTATATAAATTGAAAATTAATAAGATGTGATGAAATGTTCAAAAAGTTAAGCCAGCTTTTTCAAGGCTCGAAAGAGTCACCAGAGCAATTATATTTACAGGAGAATCAGCTCAGTTTTGATTCAGAGCGTGGTCCGGTTATTAAAGATGTCGTGATTAATGAAAAGTGGTCAGAGCACCTTGAATATTTTTCAAATCGTAAATTACAGAACTTTGATGATTTACGTAAGTTATTCCAAATCACACCACAAATTAATGAAAAAATTGATTTAGAAATTGCAAATCAACGCTATGTCGAAAGGTTAGGTAATACTCAAGAAAAGTTGCTTGAACTTAAAGCAATCATACAAATATTGAACCAATATTATGTGATGTTTCTACGTGATAAATAAGTTCAAACATTTGTTTAAGAACTATAAAAAAGTATCTTAAAGTAGTAGCTTGATTTCAGAAAAATAACTCAATTCAATAAAAACATCATGCTACTATTAACCTCATACCTTTTTAGCTCATAAAAGCCATATACATGTTTCAACAAGAAATCTCTCAATTGAATTTGCAACAGCTCAAGGCCGGTGAAAAGCGTTGGGTGGGGTCATTATTAGGTTCATCAGCAGCTTTATTGCTTAAAGAAATTGCGAATCAGCATTCTTCTTTATTAGTTTTAGTCGCTCGAAATAACCAACATGTTGCTCAATTAGAAAGTGAACTTGAGTTTTATGGAATAAAGCCGACAATTTTTCCCGATTGGGAAATTTTGCCTTATGATCGGTTATCTCCGCATCAAGATATTGTCTCGGAACGTCTTGCGATTTTATCGAATATGCCGCAGCAAGGCGTATTACTCATTTCAGCAAGTACTTTGGCTCAACGGGTTGCGCCTTACTCATGGGTTTTGGGTAAGCACTTTGATATAAGAGTGGGGCAAAAATTTGATTTAGAACAGCAAAAACTAAGATTGGTTCAGGCTGGCTACCATTTAGTAGATACAGTTTATGATCATGGAGAATTTGCGGTACGTGGTAGTATTATGGATATTTTTGCATCTGGGCAAGAAGCTCCTATCCGCATAGACCTATTTGATGACGAAATTGATTCGTTAAAATTCTTTGACCCTGAAACCCAGAGAACAACCACAACGTTAAAAAGTTTTACTGTTCTACCCGCTAAAGAGTTTCCATTAAAAGAAGCACGGTCAGTTTTTAGAGATCGTTATTCTGAGTTTTTCCCGACAGCAAATCCTAAGAAAAATCCAATTTATCAAGATGTTTTAGATGGCATAGCATCTCCTGGAATTGAATTTTATTTACCGTTATTTTTTAATAAAGAACAGATGCAATCGCAAAGTATGTTTACAACGTACTTGCCAAAGAATTGCATTGTAATTACAACTAATGATGTTGATACCGATTTAACTAACTTCTGGAAAGAAGTTATGCGTCGTTATGAAGATCGACGTCATAATATTGATCAACCTATTCTTGCTCCTGAAGAGTTATTTATTTCTCCAAATAATTTGCTGAGTGCTTTAAATCAGTTTCCGCGCATGCTTGTAAGTGCAGAAACTATTGAAGAAAAAGCTGGTGCACTTAATCTTAAAACTGAACAACCACCCAAGTTGCCAGTCGATCCGAAAAAAGAAAAACCATTTAGTGCCGTAAAAAAATATATTGATGAAGCAAATCATCCGGTTCTATTGGTTGCAGAAAGTGCAGGACGCCGAGAAAGTTTAAAAGATGCATTGCGTTCAAGTTTGGGTGAAATTCCGAATGTAGAGAATTTTGAGCAATTCAAAACCAGTCAATTTGCAATTGCGATTACCAATGCACCTTTAGACCGTGGTTTACTTATAACTGATCAATTAACAGTTATTTCAGAAAATCAGCTTTATGAACACCGAGTTGTACAGCGTCGTCGTAAGCGTCAACAGGAAGTTTCTGAAGAGTTTCTAATTCGAAGCTTAACTGAGCTAAGTATTGGTGCTCCTGTCGTACATATTGATCATGGTGTGGGACGTTATGCTGGCTTAATTACACTTGCTATCGAAGGTCAAGACTATGAGTTCTTGCAACTAGATTATGCTGAAGATGCCAAAGTTTATGTCCCAGTAACGAACTTACATCTGATTAGCCGTTATAGTGGTGGTGACCCAGATTTAGCACCTTTACATAAAATTGGTACTGATGCTTGGAGTAAAGCAAAGCGTAAAGCATTAGAGCAAATTCATGATGTTGCAGCCGAGCTTTTGCATATTCAGGCACGTCGTCAGTCAAAACCTGGTTTTGCTTTTGAATTGGATCAATCACTTTATATGCAATTTGCAAGTGGCTTTGCGTATGAAGAAACACTTGATCAGGCCAATGCAATTGAAGCTACGCTGTATGATATGCAGCAAGCAAAACCAATGGATAGATTGGTATGTGGTGATGTAGGTTTTGGTAAAACCGAAGTGGCCATGCGAGCAGCATTTGTTGCAGTACAAAATGGTAAACAAGTTGCAGTTTTAGTTCCTACCACGTTACTTGCCCAACAGCATTATGAGTCTTTTAAAGATCGTTTTGCTGATTGGCCTGTTCGTATTGAAGTGTTATCACGATTTGGTTCGAACAAAACTCATTTAAAAAATATTGAAGACTTGGCGGATGGTAAAGTCGATATTGTGGTAGGCACACACAAGTTATTACAAGAGAATGTTCAGTTTAAAGATCTAGGCTTAATGGTCGTGGATGAGGAACATCGCTTTGGCGTACGTGACAAAGAGCGAATTAAGGCTTTGCGTGCTGATGTTGATATGTTGACCCTTACCGCAACTCCAATTCCTCGTACGCTTAATATGGCTTTTTCGGGAATGCGTGATTTATCGATCATTGCCACTCCACCAGCACGTCGTTTAGCAGTAAAAACGTTTGTTCAAGAACATACAGATGCTTCAATCAAAGAGGCGATTTTGCGTGAGTTATTACGTGGTGGACAAGTTTATTTCTTACATAATGAAGTAGATACCATTGAGCGAGCGGCTGAAAATATTCGTATGCTTGTGCCCGAGGCACGCGTGGCGGTAGCACATGGACAAATGCGCGAACGTGAACTTGAGCAAGTTATGCAGCAGTTCTACCACAAAGAATATAATGTGCTGGTGTGTTCAACCATTATTGAAACGGGTATTGATGTTCCAAATGCCAATACAATTTTAATTGAACGTGCAGATAAGCTTGGTTTAGCACAATTGCACCAGTTGCGTGGACGTGTAGGTCGTTCACATCACCAAGCTTATGCTTACTTATTGGTGCCTTCAATCAAGCACTTGAAAGGTGATGCTGAAAAACGTCTTGATGCAATTCAACGAGCTTCTACATTAGGCGCAGGCTTTATGCTCGCTACGGAAGATTTAGAAATTCGTGGTGCTGGTGAATTGTTGGGTGAGCAACAAAGCGGTTCAATGCAGGCGATCGGATATAGCTTGTATATGGAAATGCTTGAGAAAGCGACTAAAGCAATTCAACAGGGTAAAACACCGAATTTCGATGCACCATTGTCGTTAACTGCAGAAATTAACTTACATATTCCTGCACTTATTCCGGATGATTACTTAGGTGATGTTCATCAACGTTTATTATTCTATAAACGTATTAGTAATACAGATACTCAAGAAAAACTGGATAATATTCGCATGGAGCTTATTGACCGTTTTGGTATTCCACCGCAATCAGTTAAACACTTGTTTAGCGTGCATCAGATCCGCTTAAAAGCGGAGCATTTGGGTATTACAAAAATTGATATTAATACTCAAGGCGGCAACATTGAATTTTCACCAGATACTCCAGTTCAGGCGATTAGTATTATTCAACTCATGCAAAAGAACCCGACCTATTATCGTATGGAAGGTGGACAGCGCTTGAAAGTGATGGTGCAGCTTGAAGACTATGAAAAACGAATTCAATTTATCAATGATTTACTACAAAAATTGATGAGTGAATTACATGCCTGAGTCCAGTTTTTTGAATAAGCCATAACTGATCAGGGCATTTGTCTTGTTGTGATTGGATTTTATGTACTTTTTTATACCTTGAGATATGAATAAGTGCATAAAATCATTGTTATTTGTAAGTAAACGGACTACTAATAATATTCACATCAAAACTGATGTGATAGTATTAGCCATTATTGTTTATTGTCATTTATAAAAGATATGTTTAGTTTGCATCCACAACTTGCTCAAGATACTTTTTTTGTAGGCGATTTCCCGCTTTCAACATGTCGTTTAATGAATGATATGCAATTTCCTTGGTTGATTTTAGTACCACGTGTACCAGGAATCACGGAATTATACGAATTAAGTCAAGCTGACCAAGAACAGTTTTTACGTGAATCAAGCTGGTTATCTAGCCAGTTATCTCGCGTTTTTCGTGCTGACAAAATGAATGTTGCAGCTTTAGGTAATATGGTACCTCAATTACATTTCCACCATGTTGTCCGCTATCAAAATGACGTAGCTTGGCCTAAACCAGTGTGGGGGACACCAGCTGTACCATACACAAGTGATGTTTTAGCTCACATGCGTCAGACCCTTATGCTTGCTTTACGTGGTCAGGGTGATATGCCTTTTGATTGGCGCATGGATTAAATCAATGTCATGCCACATGTGAGTGTGGCTACATTGAAATGTGGAGGATAGGGTGCAATTAGAGAGGTTTATAGATCGGGAACCTAAGCAGTTTGCATATTTTCATCGTTTGATGGGGTATTCAATTCTGTCATTGATTTTAGTGATCTATGCCTTTACCTCACCAAATACTAATTATCAAATCTATATTCCTCCTTTCTTTCTTTTTTTACTTTTTGTTAGTTCTAAATTAGAGCACTGGTTACAGTACCAGTTTGACAAGAAAACCCAAAAAAGTGTTTTCTTTGCGATAGATGCAATTGTGGTGGCGGTTACTCTAGCAGGCGTACATCTCAATCTTGTTCCTACATTTATTGCGCTTTTTGCATTATTTTACTCAGCAATTAATAGTCGCATTTCGTTTGCAGTGATTTGTTTAACGAGTCTGCTTGGTGCAATTATTTTTTATTTAAGTACTTTTTTTCTATTTGGTTTTCATCCATATTTTGAAGCCACAAGCCAAGAATTAACGGTAATTACCTTACTTGGTTTAGTGATGTTCATCACTATTGGAAATTACTACCAACATCGCTGGGTTAAAAAAATTAGTCAGCAGCGTCAGCATTATTACGATCAAATGACGCGTTATATCGCTTTTGCTAATCAGTTAAGCCGCTATGCTCCATTGCAATTATGGCAGTCGATTATGCGTGGAGAGGCTGAAGCAAAAATTGAATATAAACGTAAAAAAATGACCGTATTCTTTTCTGATATTCAAGGTTTTACTGAATTGTCGGAAACCTTAATTCCAGATGACTTGGCCTTCTTGCTTAATGACTATTTAAGTCATATGACTGAAATTGCGAAGCAATATGAGGCGACTGTCGATAAATTTATGGGAGATGCAATCCTCATCTTTTTTGGAGATCCAAATTCACAAGGTGTTGAACAAGATGCCAAATCTTGTGTGGAAATGGCAATTGCTATGCGTCAGCAAATGAAGTTGCTGCGCGAGCGTTGGAAAAAGATGGGGTATTCAGCCTTACATATCCGTATGGGTATTAGTACGGGTTATTGCCACGTTGGGAACTATGGGGCAACACATCGTATGGCTTATACAATTGTAGGTCGTGATGTAAATTTGGCAGCACGTTTACAATATGCTGCTGAAATCGATGAAATACTTATTTCTGATGATACTTATCAACTCATTAAAAGTGATTTTCTATGTGCGCCTAAAACACCAATTTATTTAAAAGGTATTCAAGGTGCAGTAAAAACATGGCAAGTCATGGAAAAATATACAGGGAACAAGTCAGATCATCAGCAATGGTTTGATTATGAATATAAAGGTTTCCATTTAGTCTTGAATTTAGAAGAAGTACAGAACTACGAATACCCTGAGTTGGTTGAAGTGCTTGAAAAGATGATTCAACGTATTAAAGTTCAACAAACTTTAATTAATACTCAAGGTGTTGCTCAGCTTAGACTCGAAGATGAGGTTAAGCCAATAAATATTGATCAAGAGCAAGATTCGGTATAAATCATATAAATAAAAAAAGCTGCTTAAGCAGCTTTTTTTACCATTAAATCTTAATGATTTTCTGAAGCATGGTTAATTGTATATTTCGGAATCTCGATTTCAAGATCTTCATCTACAATTTTAACCTGACATGAAAGACGAGAGTCAGGTTCTAATCCCCAAGCACGGTCTAAAAGATCGGCTTCAACATCGTTCATTTCTTCTAAGCTATCAAAACCTTTGCGAACAATCACGTGGCAAGTTGTACATGCACAAGACATATCACACGCGTGCTCAATTTTGATACCTTTATTGAGCAGACTTTGACAAAGATTGGCATTTTGTTCAACCTCAAATTCTGCGCCTTCAGGGCAAATCTGAGCATGAGGAAGTACTTTAATACGTGGCATATTGATCACCTATACCTTTTAGTTTGATTTTGACCAATCGTCGAGCTTCGTGCCCTTTAAGGCATGGTCAATATGTCGATTCATTCGTAATGCTGCAAAAGCGTCACTATGTACTTTAAGCTGTTGAACAGCTTGCTCAATCGCTTGGATATCACTACCTTCAAGTTGAGCTTTTAATGATTCTTTTGCAGAATTGAGTTCTGCGAGCTGCGTTTCATCAAGTAAATCTGCATCTACTTTTAATGCTTGCTCTAGAGCTTCAAGTTCACGTTCTGCTTCAACTTTAGTTTCCTTTAAATGACGAAGATTTTTGTCTTCTTCAGCATGTTGGAAACCTTCAATTAATAAGCGTTCTGTATCTGCTTCAGATAAACCATAAGATGGTTTGATATCGATATGAGCTTGTACACCAGAAGTTGCTTCACGAGCAGAAACGGTGAGTAAGCCATCGGCATCAACTTGGAAAGTGACTTCAATACGGGCTTGACCTGCAGTCATTGGTGGAATGCCATGGAGTACAAATCTACCTAATGAGCGGCAATGTTCAACTAAATCACGTTCACCTTGAACCACATGAATTAACATGGCAGTTTGGCCATCTTGGTAGGTCGTGAACTCTTGACGACGTGCAACAGGAATAGCTGTATTGCGCGAGATCAGACGTTCAACCAGGCCACCCATTGTCTCTAAACCAAGAGAAAGAGGAGTTACGTCTAGAAGAAGTGAGCCATCTTGACTATTACCAATTAACTGGTTGGCTGTAATAGAAGCACCGATTGCTACAACTTCATCTGGGTTAATTGTGCAAAGAGGTTCTTGATCAAAAACTTCACGTACAGCTTTTTGAACTGCATAAGAGCGGGTAGAGCCACCCACTAAAACTACATTTTGAATGTCAGTCAAATCAAGCTTTGCATCACGCAATACACGCTTACAAACACTGATGGTTTTATCTAAAGCAACTTGAATAATACTTTCAAATGTAGGTCGGTCTAGTGTAAGAGTTCTATCAAGCAGTTTTAATTCAACTGAATCTTGAGTAGATAATTGCTCTTTAGCTTGACGTGCTGCAACTATAAATACTGCATAGTCTTCATTACTTAATACATCAATATTAAGCTGCTTTTTTGCCCATTTCACAATGAGGCGGTCTAAGTCATCACCACCTAAAGCGGTATGGCCGCCGGTCGCTAAAACTTCAAATACGCCTTGTGAAAAACGTAAGATTGATACATCAAAAGTACCACCGCCCAAATCGTAAATTACATAATTACGGTCGGTCTCTAAATTACTTTCTTGATCTAATCCATAAGCTACTGCAGCAGCTGTAGGTTCATTTAATAAACGTAATACGTTTAAGCCTGCAAGTTGAGCTGCATCGCGAGTTGCTTGACGCTGAGCTTCGTCAAAATAAGCAGGAACTGTAATCACAGCACCATTAACGGGATTTTGTAAGCTGTCTTCAGCACGATCTTTTAATTGTTTTAAAATTTCGGCTGAAATTTCTACTGGTGTTTTGCGCCCGGCACGTGTTTCAAAAGCAGGCATTTCATTTTCAGAGCCTACTAATTCATAAGGATGCTGAAATTTAATGTCTGCTTTTGAGCGTCCCATAAATCTTTTAACAGATACAATCGTATTTTTGGGATCTGCAATGATAAATGGTTTAGCTTCTTCACCATAATGAGTTGTATTGTCCCCATAATGAACGATAGAAGGAAGTAATCTTCTATTTTGAACATCATTGAGTACTTTAGGTTTGCCTGATAACACTGTCGCAACTAATGAGTGTGTTGTTCCTAGGTCAATACCAATCGCAATGCGATGTTGGTGTGGGGCACTGGATTGACCCGGTTCAGCAATTTGCAAAAGTGCCATGAGTTAAATCCCTTGAAAATAAAGTAGAGAAAGCAAAATTAAAAATCATCGTCTAAATCAAAGCTGTCTTCTTCATCTAACAGTTGATCTTCTGCTTTATCAATATCGTTTAAAACACGTTGAAAGAAACGCAACTTACGTACGGTATCGCGTGCTTCAGCCCAATCTTCTTCGTTGTAATCAATTTTGAATTCACGAACCAAGCCATCAATCCATTGTTGTACTTCCAATCTTAACGTACGTAAATGTTCAGGTGATGTCGCTTCATCAAGTTGTTCACGAAGTTCTAATGCAGATTGTAGAAATTCAAAATCACTAATAGATTGGTCAAGATGATGATCTTGCTTTTTAAGAGCTAAAAGATAGGCAGCGCGGCTATCAACTTGTGAAAGCGTTTTAAAAGCTTGATTGATTTCACTTGATTTGATCAATGCTTGATCTTTATCTGCGGCTTTATCTGGATGATATTGTTGTTGCAAACTCAAGAAATTTGATTTTAAGCTTGCCAAATCGATATCGAGTGCCACAGGTAAATTGAACAACTCAAAATGATTCATTAGAAATGGGGTCCACGTTAATTAAATACATTAAAACAGTGCTGTTGAAAGACACTGTTTTAATGAGAAAAAGGAAAGGAGAGGATTAAACAGTGAAAGACTCACCACAACCACATTCACCCTTTTTATTAGGATTGTTAAATTCGAACCCTTCGTTAAGGCCATTTTTAACATAGTCCATTTCTAAGCCTTCTAAGTAAACTAAGCTTTTAGGATCTACAAAAACCTTAACACCGAATTGTTCGAAAACTTGATCATGTTCATCGATATCGTCTACAAATTCGAGAACATAAGCCAACCCAGAACAACCAGAAGTTTTCACACCAACGCGAATGCCTTCACCCTTACCTCGGTTTTTAAGGTAATTGCTAATATGAGTCGCAGCATTTTCAGTTAAATGAATCATGAAAACTCCAACGTTTATAATGGTAACAAATTAAGCTTTTGACTTTTTACTACGATAATCTTCAATCGCAGCTTTAATCGCGTCTTCAGCTAAAACAGAGCAGTGAACTTTTACTGGCGGAAGAGCTAACTCAGTCGCAATATCAATATTTTTGATTGCTTGAGCTTCATCAAGTGTTTTACCTTTTAACCATTCAGTTACAAGTGAACTTGATGCAATTGCAGAACCACAACCGTAAGTTTTAAAGCGTGCTTCTTCGATTACGCCACTGTCATTTACTTGAATCTGTAAACGCATAACGTCGCCACATGCAGGTGCACCCACCATGCCCGTACCAACATTTTCAGAGTTTTTATCTAAAACACCAACATTACGTGGATTTTCGTAATGATCAATTACCTTTTCGCTATAAGCCATTTTGCTTCTCCAAACCTCGGGGTCAGCCTAATATTAATATGAGGGTTAAAACACTAATTTCAATAATTAGTGTTCTGCCCATTCAACTGTAGAAAGATCGATACCTTCTTTGTACATATCCCAAAGCGGAGAAAGTTCACGTAATTTCTCAACAGCGGCTTTGGTAATTGTAAGCACGTGGTCAATATCTTCTTCAGTCGTGTATTTACCAAAACTAAAGCGAATTGAGCTGTGTGCTAGCTCATCAGATAAACCTAATGCGCGAAGAACATATGAAGGCTCTAAAGTTGCAGACGTACAAGCAGAACCACTTGATACAGCAGCATCTTTAAGCGACATCATTAAAGACTCACCTTCAACAAAGTTGAAGCTGACATTTAAATAATTAGCAACGTTTTGAGTCGGGTGACCGTTTAAGAACACTTGTTCAAGGTCTTGTAAACCGTTCCAAAGTTTGTCACGAAGTTTACGAATACGCTCTTGTTCAGCATGCATTGTTTTGCCTGCAATTTCAAAAGCTTCACCCATACCAACGATTTGGTGAGTTGCCAAAGTACCAGAACGCATACCGCGCTCATGACCACCACCATGAATTTGTGCTTTTAAGCGAACACGTGGGCTACGACGTACATATAATGCGCCGATACCTTTTGGACCATAAATTTTATGAGCAGAGAAACTCATAAGATCAATTTTCATAGTAGATAAGTCGATATCAACTTTACCAGCTGCTTGTGCTGCATCTACATGGAAAAATGTTTTGTTGGCACGTGTTAATTCACCAATCGCCGCTACATCTGTAACCGTACCAATTTCGTTGTTTACCATCATAAGAGAAACAAGAATAGTATCTGGGCGAAGGGCAGCTTTAACCATCTCAGGAGTAATTAAACCTGTTTGTGGCTCTGGCTCTAAGTAAGTAATTTCAAAACCTTGTTCTTCTAATTCACGACAAGGGTCTAGAACAGCTTTGTGTTCAATTTTACTTGTAATGATATGTTTGCCTTTAGATGCATAGAATTGAGCAACACCTTTAAGAGCAAGGTTATCTGACTCAGTTGCACCAGAAGTCCAAACAATTTCACGTGGGTCAGCTTTAATTAAATTTGCGACTTGCTCACGTGCATATTCAACTTTTTCTTCTGCCTGCCAGCCATAAGCATGGGAACGAGATGCAGCATTACCAAAGGTACCGTCGAAAGTTAAACACTCCATCATACGTTCTGCAACTTGCGGATCTACTGGAGTGGTTGCTGCGTAATCAAGATAAATTGGACGTTTCATATCAAATACCTGTACCCGATAAAAGAGCTGAATCTGTGCCAGTCACATTTTGGCGTAATGCAACAGTTTGAACGTTGTCTCGGCTAATGAGGTCGGCAAGAGTGATTTTAGCTAAATAGTCGGCAATATGATGAGAGAGTTCTTGCCATAAATCGTGAGTAAGACACATTGCACCATTTTGGCAGTTACCTTTATGGTCACAACGTGTTGCATCAACAGTTTCATTTACGGCTTCAATAATTTCTAACACAGTAATTTCATCAGCGTTTCGAGCCAAATGGTAACCACCATTTGCACCGCGAACACTAGAAACTAACCCATGACGCTTAAGTTTTGCGAACAACTGCTCTAAATAAGCAACTGAAATAGATTGACGTGCGGCAATTTCGGCGAGCGTGATCGTTTGTTCAGTTGGCTGCAAAGCTAAATCAAGTAGAGCAGTCACTGCGTAGCGACCGCGAGTTGTAAGGCGCATGATTCGATACACATGTTAAGACTAGATAATAGGATTTTATGAATCCCGACTAAAATAGTCAAGTTTTTTTATTTTTAATTCAAGTGCAGGATCAAGATAGAAAAAATAAGTTAAGCTACCCACAAATTATATATGAAATAAGCAATAAATATTAGGCTAATTATACCAAAGCACAAGTTAATGTTGCGTTGGCGCTGCTGTAAACGTGAAATTCGATTTTGATACTGTTTAATTTCGACATTCAAAGAATTTATCTCTGAACGCTGTTGATCAATTTTTTCAAGTAAGGGGGCAATTTTTTTACGTGAAGCAAGTGCTTCGGCTTCATCATCTGGAGTATTGAACCATTGCTTCCAGTCAGCTAGGAGCTTAGGTAAAGTGAGATGTGAGATTAAATCGATGAGTTCTTTTTTAGTTTCTGCATCTCCATCAATTCGCATATTGTTTAAACTACGTTGATTTGAAAAAGCAAAAATTTTGATAAGGTCGATGAGAGTACTATTAATTTCTAAGTCAATACGACGATCATAAGAATGAATATCAAATAACAAACCTTTTTCCGTAAATTGCACATAGAAGTTGAAAAATGGCAAGTAGCTATTAATACGGATTGTGATTTTATTTGCGATAAACTTTTTCGCCTGCAAGCGAAGAACACCATCGTGGGTGAGAATAAATGAGAAAAAAGTTTCTAAAATAATTAGAACAATGTTCAGCAACAGACGTGGGTGTTTTTGTCTTTGTTGCGTTTCACTCATAAAAGTTTATCCTTAAATATTAGAGATTAATTAAGAGAATGAGACATCCTATCTCAAACTTAACACATTGTCCTGTTAAATATATTTACATGACATGATTGTTTTGTAGAACAGTTTCATAAATGTATCAAGTCTTGACTTTGTTATTATAAGAATATTTTGTGGTTAAATAAGACTTCATCTGTCTCATCCGATCAGGAGCTTAGGTCAATGGATAATGCAAATATAGAAACACAATCAGAAGAGCAAGGAGATAAAAACAAATTAAAATCAAAAAGTTCTAGAAAGTCTGCATTGGATTTTAGAAAGTATACCAAGCAAATATGGTTAGCTGGTTTAGGTGCTTTCTCTCGTGCAGAAGAAGAAGGCAATAAACTATTTGACTCACTAGTCAAAGTAGGGGAAGAACTTGAGTCTAAAACTGGTGATTTAGCCGATACAACTGTTGGCAAAGTAACCGAAAAGGCGAAAGAGTCAGTGTCTGATACAAAAGACAAGGTCGAAAAAATTTTAGATACCAGTGTAAATCATTCTTTAAATCGAATTGGCTTAGTTACTCCGAAGGACTTACAGCACATTGAACAACTGTTAGTTCAATTGCATATAAAGGTTGATGCTCTTATTGAAGAAAATCAAAAATTGAAGGCAAAATTGAATGAAAAGTAAAAAAATGTAGGGATTTAGCAAATATATAACAGTTTTTTAGCATTTATTTTTGCTAAAAGCTCTGCTCTAGTATTGCGTTTTCCCCCAAAGCATTGCTATAAAGGCGTCATGGCCTTTTAAACTATAGCCTTGGACCTTAAACAAACGATATTAAGAGGATGTTTTATTCATGAATAAATCAGAATTAATCGATGCAATTGCTGAAAAAGGGGGAGTATCTAAGACTGATGCAGGCAAGGCACTCGATGCGACAATTGCGTCAATTACTGAAGCACTTAAAAAAGGTGACACAGTAACTTTAGTTGGTTTTGGTACTTTCAGTGTTAAAGAGCGTGCTGCACGTACTGGTCGTAACCCTAAAACTGGTGAAGAGCTTCAAATTAAAGCAACAAAAGTACCTAGCTTTAAAGCTGGTAAAGGTCTTAAAGATTCAGTTGCTTAATCTTTTAAGATGATTAAACGCGCCGATATAGGCGCGTTTTTTATTAAAAATCTGAATTGACCAATATTGCTCATTCATTCATTGTGGTTTTTCAGTTAAAATTCTCCTCGAAATAAAATATTGGAATACTTATGGAATCGTTTCGTACAGTCATTAAGGGTTGGCTCGGCAAAGTCCTTTTAATTTTGTTTTTGACCCCTTTAGCGCTTGTAGGTATTAATGGATATTTTAATAGGGGAAACAAGGCAGATGTCGCAAAAACTGTAAATGGACAGGACATATCAAAAAAAGACCTTGAAACTTTAACGCAAAGGTATAAAGAACAATATTTAGCTGCTGTAAAAGGTGATGAAAGTTTACTTAATTTACCGGTTATTCAAGCAAAAGCTCTCGATATATTGGTATCTCGTAATTTACTCATTCAGCAAGCTGAAAAATTGGGTATTTCTTTGAGTGATGCTCAAATCGAGCAAATGTTAGCTCAGCAGCCAAGCTTGCAAGAAAATGGTCAGTTTTCACAAAAATTATATGAAAATTATTTGCGTTCAATTGGTATGACAAGCCAAGCCTTAATTGCGAGCTTGCGTCAAGATCACGCTTTGAAAATGTTGACTTCAACTTTTTCTGATTATGCTTTAGTGAGTAAAGTTGATGTAATGCAAATTGCGAATTTGCAAACTGAACAGCGTACATTACATTTAGCTAGTATTAAGTTAGATACCTATAAAACGGGTTTAACAGCATCTAATCAAGAAGCGACTGACTACTACAATAAACATCAAAACGAGTTTAAACAGGCTGCTTCTGTTGATGTAGATTATGTTGTTTTATCTCCGTCCTTAATGGCGAAACCTGCACCAGCAACAGATGCTGAACTCAAACAAGCCTATGCTAAATTTGTAGAAACTCAGCAAAAAAATGCTAAACGTGTTGTGAAGCATATTCTTATTACGACAGATGCTCGTGATGATGCGGCAGCTCAAAAGCTTGCTAATGAGGTATATGCAAAAATTCAAGGCGGTCTTTCATTTGCTCAAGCAGCAGCTCAGTTCTCAGAAGATCCAACTTCAAAAACGAAAGGTGGTTTAGTAGAGGCGTATGCACCTGGTGTTTTCTCTGATGCATTTGATAAAACTGTTTCAAGTCTGAAAAATGGTCAAGTTTCGCAGCCAGTAAAAACACAATATGGTTACCATATTATTGAAGCAGAGACTCCAGCGAATCAAATTCCTTCGTTTGAAGCTGAGAAGGCGCGTTTAACTGCCGAAGTTGAAAAGAATAAGGTTGCTACTGTTTATTCAGATACAGTAAATAGTTTGAATGAAACAATTGTAGGTAATGATTCTTTAGATGCAGTTGTACAGCAAGTTAAAGGTACAAAAATTGAATCATTAAATGGTGTAACTTTAGCTACTCAAAATCCACAACTAAGCGATCCAAACGTAAAAATTAAATTGTTTAATGATGATGTGAAAAATGGCGATCGTAACGCTTCATCAAATATTCAATTAGCGAATGGTGATACTGTTTGGGTTAAGGTGCGTGATTATCATGCTGCTGGCGTTAAACCACTTGCTCAAGCAATGAACGAAGCAAAAGCTAAAGTAATTGATGAGAAAGCACGCAAAGCAGCTCAAGCGAAAATTGCTACCATGTTGACTGAATTCAAAACTCAGCCGGCTGAACAAGTTGTTGCGAAAAATAAAGTACCTTTTGAATCTGCAGGTGTGTTTACTCGTTCACAAGGTTTAAAACGTGCAATTGAGCGTGCAGCATTTAGTGTTCCTGCACCGAAACCTGGTATGTGGTCTGTTACAACAGCGAACTTACCTAATGAATTGGTTGTTGTTGCCGTTTCTAATGTAAATTCAGCTGCGGTAAATGCTATGCCAGCGGATCAGTTAAAGCAATTACAACAGCTTTATCGCCAATCTCGTGGTCAGCAAATACTCGAAGATTACAGCGAATACTTAAAGTCACACGCTAAAATCAAATAAAACTTATGTAATAAAAAAAGCGCTTCGGCGCTTTTTTTATTACTGATCTCTACTACCTATATAATTTTGTCTATATTGTTTAGGCGATAAATCAAATACTCTCTTAAATGCCTGACTAAATGCAGTTTCTGATGAATAGCCGACTTTATTTGAAATTTGTTGAACTGATAAATTACTTGTCCGTAGATATTGGCTCCCTAAGCGAAAGCGATAATGCTGCAAATAAGTAAGAGGTGGTTCACCAATAATATTATTAAAGAGATTGGCAAACTTAGAACGCGACATGCAGCATTGTTCAGCTAATGATTCAACAGTCCAGCTAGCCTCAGGTTGGCTATGGATTGCAGATAGAGCATTACTTAACTCAGGATGTGTTAATGCTCCTAACCAGTTTTGTTGGTCTGACATTTGTTGGATATGGTCTCGAATACATTCAATTAAAAGAATACTGACTAAGTGATCAATAATTTTGTCATGGCCAGGTTGAATTTTTTGTGTTTCGACCGCTAAAAAATAAAGCCCTATTTGCAACCATTCAGGAGGAGTTGTCTGGTTTTCGTGTTGAATATGCATAATAGATGGTAATGCATTAATCAGTGGTCCCGCCATATACGTATCAACTTGACAACGTAGACAGAGCAATAATGTATTTTCAGGTGCTGATGAACCTAACTCAATTGGATCGTGACGATGCCCATTAAATAAGGGAGTAATATCGACAGAATCTACCAGTTTGCTTCCAGTCGCTTTTGAATCTGTAGCTTGATGAGCTTTTCCAGAAGGAATTAAAATAATATCTCCAGCTTTTGCAATTATTTTTTCGACATTATTTATTTGAATATATACAGAACCCGTTAAAACGATGTAAGCCAGTAAAGCAGATTGATCTTGTGTTTTAAAAGCCCATTCACCTTGTGCTTTTATATAAATATATTCAGACTTATTTAAGTGGATATCATCAAAAAATTTACTTAGTGCATCCATGTTTATATGATCAATCATTATTTTAATAAAATTATAGTGAGCTATAAGAATAGATCAACATGTGTTTTTAGGACAAAAAAGTGGAAGAAAATGCCAAAGACTTTGAAATAGGTTTTTTGGACGGTTACAACTGTTAAGCAAATAGTATTTCTTTAACTATATAGATATATAGAAAAAGGAAATATGACTATGAATGCACCAGTGAATGTTCAGCAAGAACTTATGCCAGTGCCAGCGTCTATGCGTGAGATAGATCGTAAGCGCTATTTATGGATGATTAGTCCGGCTCTACCTGTAATTGGTTTAGGTATTTTAGCCGGATACCATTTTGGTCCACGCCCATTAAAGAAAGTATTTGCTTTAGGTGGTCCACTTTTATTACACGTTGTGATTCCTGCAATTGATACAATTATTGGTAAAGATGCGCGTAATCCAACCGATGAAGAAATTAAACTTCTTGAGAAAGATCCATATTATTCGCGTTTAGTGAAAAGCTTTATTCCATTGCAATATGCGGCAAATATTTATGCATGTTATTTAACAAGCCGTAAAGATACTTCATTTATTGACAAAATTTTGCTTGGTATTTCGATGGGTGCCATTAATGGTATTGCAATTAATACAGCCCATGAACTAAGCCATAAACATGATCGTATCGACCATATTTTATCTCATCTTGCTTTAGTACCTACTGGTTATAACCATTTCCGTATTGAGCATCCATATGGCCATCATAAGCGTGCAGCTACGCCTGAAGATCCCGCATCTTCACGTATGGGTGAAACATTCTATGAATTTTGGCCACGTACAGTTATTGGTTCTTTTAAATCAGCAATTGAAATTGAAAAAAATCGTTTAAAACGTAAAGGTAAAGAGTTTTGGTCACTCGATAACGAATTGCTGCAAGGCTGGGGTATGAGTGCTGCTTTCCATGCTTCTATGGTAGGAATTTTTGGTAAAGGTACGATTCCTTATTTAGCAACACAAGCATTTTACGGGATTAGTCTATTCGAAATTATTAACTATATTGAACATTATGGCTTATTGCGCCAGAAAAAAGAAAATGGTCAATATGAACGTACAATGCCAGAGCATAGCTGGAATAATAACAATGTAGTGACCAACTTGTTCTTATATCAGTTACAGCGTCACTCAGATCATCATGCTTATCCAACTCGTCCATTCCAAGCATTACGTCATTTTGACGAAGCACCAGAGTTGCCAAGCGGCTATGCAAGTATGTTGCTACCAGCAATGATTCCTTCATTATGGTTTAAAATGATGGATAAGCGTGTATTTGATCACTACAAAGGTGATTTAAATAAAGCGAATATTTCACCAAAACGTCGTGCAAAAATCTTCAAAAAATTTGGTGTAGTCGATAAGTCATTAAAAACTACACAAGCTGAATAATTAAAAATATATTCCTGAAATACCAAACCCTCTAGTCATGTGGTTAGAGGGTTTTATTTTTGCTAATAAGTCACAGTGCTAAGAAGCAAGGAAGTAAAAAAACTCCCTTGCAATATCTTTATTTTAGTTCACTTGAAGATTTTCCAAGCTCACGACGAGCAATAATAAGTTGCTGGATTTGTTGAGTACCTTCAAAAATATCAAGAATTTTTGAATCACGTGCCCACTTTTCAAGTAGTTCATCTTCGTTATAGCCAACACTTGCTGCTAATTCGACACACATCAAAGTGATTTCGTTGCCTACACGACCTGCTTTTGCTTTAGCGATGGAAGCTTCTTTGGAGTTTGGTTTTTTGTTGTCTGCCATCCATGTGGCTTTCAACATAAGTAACCGTGCAGCTTCCCATTCGGCTTCCATTCGGTAAATTTGCGCAGCAAGGTTGGAAGTTTGCAAATATGGAGTCGAGTAATTGGGATCTAATTGGTCTTTAAAAATTTCTTTAATACGTTCTAAAGAAGCTTTGGCACAGCCAATTGCCATTGCGGCAACTAATGGTCGTGTATTGTCAAAGGTTTCCATTACACCGGCAAAACCTTTTGCAACATCAATTTCAGGATTACCAAGCAAGTTTTCAGCCGGAACACGACAGTCAGTAAAACTAATAACGGCTGTATCAGAAGCTTTGATACCTAACTTATGTTCAAGTCGTTCAACTTTCATTCCGGGTGTGCCCTTAGGCACCACAAATGATTTGATGGCTGCACGTCCAAGTTTTCGGTCAAGTGTAGCCCATACAACCACCGAGTCCGCACGTTCACCAGAAGTTACGAAAATCTTTTCACCATTTAAAATATAGTCATTGCCATCTTTAGTTGCCGTAGTACGGATCGCAGCAGAGTCAGAACCACAGCCTGGTTCAGTAATCGCCATAGCTGCCCATGTTCCTTTAAAACGTTCTAGTTGCTCATCATTTGCGACCGCGGCAATTGCAGAGTTTCCTAAACCTTGACGTGGCATACTGAGTAATAGCCCAGTATCGCCATAGCACATTTCAATGATGCCTAACGCTGTTGACATGTTAGTTCCGTTACGGACACCTTCATTATCAGATTCACCACGTTTTCCTGCACCGGCAGCACCTGCATTAATTCCTTCACCGCCTTCATTCATGCCATCAATGAGTGAAGCGAGCATATCGAGTTCTTTCGGATAAGCATGTTCTGCTTTATCGTATTTACGGGAAATAGGGCGTAATACATTGATCGCAACATCATGTGCTTGATCAATCATCATTTTGAATTTTTTTGGATTTTGTAAATTCATGAAAATATCCTCTGATTGATCTTAAGCATGTAAGCCAGAATGTAAAATTGCGGTTGCACGTAAATCACGATACCAACGTTCAACAGGGTGTTCTTTTGTGAAACCATGACCACCTAAAATTTGTACGCCATCTGTTCCTATTTTCATTGATTTTTCTGCGCAAAGAATACGAGCTAAATATGCTTCACGGTGGAATGGCTTACCTGCTTCGGCAAGGCTTGCGGCATTTAGAATCAGCATGCGCATAGCATCAATTTCAATTGCCATATCTGCAATCATGAATGCGACACTTTGACGATGTGAAATTGGTTCTCCGAAAGCAGTTCGCTCATTGGCATATTTAATACAATAGGCTTTTACCGCTTCACATGTTCCTACAGCCATTGCACACCACATAAGATTGCCTAAATCTAGAAAGGCGGTGTAATCAAAATCTGTTGTGCCTAATCGTAGAGCAGGTGTATGGCTGAATTTTAAAGTAGCTGTCTCTGTTGCTTTGAGACCCATAGCAGGGGTACTTTTAATGGAAATGGTATCGCCCGCTTGAACTACAAACACATCCGGCTTGCCATTAAAATCTGCACTCACCAAGAACACATCAGCTAAATCACCTAAAATGACTAAGGTTTTTTCACCTTCTATAAAATATTGATTATTTTCAAGAGAAGCTTTTGTTTTTAAGATATATGGGTTAAATGCCGGAGTAGCTTCTTGTACAGCGAAAGTGGCGGTAATGTCTGAGTCTTCTGCAAAGCAAGGTAAATACATTGACTGAACTTCAGTAGAACCCCAACGTGTAATCGCATTAATAACGCTAAACGTACTTAAAAGTCCTGCTGTAAGACTAAAATCACCTTCAGCTAGTTTTTCAGCAATCAATAGGTTACTTACAATATTTTGTTCAGCGGCGACACCACCTAGTGCTTCTGGAAGAGCATAATAATTTAGTCCTAAATCTTCTACATTTTGCCAAAGGCTTTCTGGAAATTGACCTGCCTGATCAGCATCATGAGCTAATCCTAATAAAACTTCTTGAGCAAATTGAGACATTGCATCAGAAGTCATTTGTTGTTCTTCGGTGAGGCTTAAGTCAAATAGGTTTTTCTTCTGTTGAGGTAGACGCTGTTGGGGGATTTGCTTAGGTTTAAATGCTTTCTGAGTCTGACTTAATGCTCTAAATCCAGCTTTTGAACCTTGATAAAGAGACTTTTCAAGAAATTTACGTAGTTTGAGTTGATCAAGTACATCGCTTCCAGCTAATTTCGTGATCAGCGATAAACCCAACCCTTGGGCTTTATTGATCATATTTGTCATGATTGTGGTGTCCTAACACATTGTTATTGTTTTATGCTGACACGCTGTATAAGAAAAAACTATGTCGTTGCTGACATTCAAAAAATGAGCAGATAAATGGTAAAAGCAAAATAGGTTTTGATCTATATTTCTGATTTTATAAAATAAAATAAATTTTTAAAAAGAACTATTTTGTTTGGATTGACTAGAATGACAGGGAATCATTCTAGTCTTAATAATATTAAGCAAAGTTACGAATCATACGTCGTACATTTGTTTTGGCATCAATAACAGTCATAAATGTATATGCGCCAATAAACTTACGGCTAATAAACATAAATTCTTTTGGAGGAACCGAGAAATATCGAGACGCCATTGATTTGCTTGCTTGCTGCATAACACGACTATGTAACTGGCTCTTTTTCCAGTCATAACGTTCATGTTCATCCATCAGGCCCACTGGCATATCTGCATTATTTGCAGGGGTGCTGAATGCTTCTGTCGCAAGTAAAAAGACATCGGCCATGCCGGGTTTAATACTTTCAGGCATTGCATCGAAGAACTCATATCCAGTCATTGCTTGAACCATCGCATGTTTATCATGCTGATAACCCGCTTGTATAAGATTACGAGCAACTGAGAGTAAATGCTCATCGAACTGACGGATCGCGCCAAAGTCTAATAGTACAATTTTATCCTGAATATCTTGGCCATTACCTAAACGAACAAGGTAATTACCAAAGTTAGGGTCAGTTTGCATTTCGCCCCATTCAAAAATCTCACGAACTGCAATCTCTAGTGAAGCTTCACCGAGCTGATTACGTCGTTCTTGAGGAAGGGAAAGCATGACTGGACTATTAATTGGCACGCCACGTTCAAAGGTCATGCATAAGACTTGATCGGTACAGTATTCATCTACAATTGTAGGGACAATATAGCGCTCATCATCTTTTAAACGTTCAGCAAAGCGACGTGTTGTGGCTGCCTCTACGTGATAATTGACTTCACGATGCATCATTTCACGTACTTCATCAAACCACTGATCAAACTCACGAGTTTGAGGAACCATACGTGTAAGCTTAAGCATGTTTTTAAACAGGCTCATATCCGAGTCAATTGCATTCGCAACACCAGGGTATTGAATTTTTAAAACTAATTCTAAACCGTCTGATTTACGTGTTGCGCGATGAACTTGTGCCAGAGAAGCCGTACCGATAGGCTCATGATCAATTGTTAAATCATTTAACTTAGAACCTAGTTGTTCTTGTAAATGAGGTTTAATTGCTGGCCAGTCTAAAGCAACAGTTTGGTTATTTAGGGTATTTAAAGCTTGAGTAATTTCTTCTGGTAAAAAATGTTCACCATAAAGCGCCATCATTTGGCCAATCTTGACAATAGAACCTTTAAGTTTGCCAATTTCAGAAACAAGATAATTAGCTTGCTCACTCATTGCTTTCTTACGCTTCTTCTCTTTTTCTTCTTCACTAGAAAAGAGGGAAGAGGCACTTGCAGTAGCCCAACGTGTTCCTGCCAGTAAAGAAGCTTTCGCGATTGATAAGCGTCGATCCATGGAAGAAGTTTTTAAACTCTTAAGCTTATCGTTCTGATTTGACATGAAAATAGAATCCTATGCGCATCATGCAGCCAAACGCTGGTGATCTAAAATTGTAACGAATATTACATGTTTTGAACGTATTAAAATAGTTCCCTCAGACTGAATGGTGAGTTGAAAGTCTCATTTTGGATTTTAATTTTCTACAAATAGCCTAAGCGTTAGAGAGAAAATTAAAATATCCATCCTTCAGAAAAAATAAACCACTATAAAACGTCGTATCAGATGCTAACCGTGAAATTACATTTTAAACTGAATTTTCAATTCAGCCTTTTGCATTAAATGCATACGATTGGCTTGAATATGTTGAATAACCATTTGCTTGACGGAATCATGCATAAAACCAAGCGCATGAGCCTTTACAATAATGATGCTAGGCAGTGTATAGAAAAAGTACTTAACATCATCAAAAGTCGCATTATTAAAAATGCCTTGTTCGATTAAGGTCTGCTGTAAAAATTGCTTTTCATTTAATACATGATCTGAAGACTCATCCCAAAAACGGTGACGCATTGCCATCAGATTATTGTGTTTGTAACTCATAAATTCGCCAGTTCAGACTTTAAATCTCAACTAAATATATTGGAGTCATCTACTCAATATCAAGTTTAGATTGTTTTTTGTTCGATGTTCGTTTGATTTTTCATGTAAAGGATGTAAATAGCCTAAGCAAATTTTAAACTTTTTTTAAAATAAATATAATCAAACTCATTTCATTAAAATCTAAAATCCTATGACTCCTGCATGTAGATTGTTAAAAAGTAACAAAATCGAATTTTCCATTCATGAATATGAACATGATGCAAATGCTAAAAGTTTTGGTTTGGAAGCCGCAGAAAAGTTAAACCTTGATGTAAACGAGGTGTTTAAAACACTTCTTGTTACCGATGAGAAAAATTATTTTGTTGCGGTTATACCAGTTAACCATCAACTCAATTTAAAAAAAGTAGCTACGGCAATGGGCTGTAAAAAATTACAGATGGCAAATCCTAAAGATGCCGAACGTTTAACAGGGTACTTAGTGGGTGGAATTAGTCCATTAGGTCAAAAGAAACGCTTAAAGACAGTGATTGATGCCTCTGCACAAGAGTTAAGCAAAATTTATGTAAGTGGTGGTAAAAGAGGATTAGATATTGGTTTAAATCCTAAAGACTTGGCACACATATTAACGGCGCAATTTGTAGATGTACTTGATTGATTAAAAAAAGGGCATAGCAAGTTGACACACTAAATGAAAATGATTATCATTATTATGTATTGTTTAGTTCTACCAGAAAATAACAAAAATTATATGAGTTTCTGGTATTGGTAGACCTGCAAGACATAATAAAAATGCAGGTTTGTTAGCAGTAAATGGACCTAAGAAAAACAAACATGATCAGCGCATAAAAAGAAGAAGCAAAGGTAGCAAGCGAGGAAGGCTTGCTACCTTTGTACTTAAACTCAGTTTCAGAATTATCTATATTGTTCAACCTTTTTGAGTATTTAACTCTTCTCAGTAACAGATTTCTTATATTTGTGGTTAAAAAATAACCACTAATGTTTCATTTATTATCATCCTGCCTTTTTAAGCAATTTTTTGTATACCCTGAATAAAACATGATCAAAAAAGAGGTAAAAACGTGCTTATTTTTCATGGAAAACCTGTTCATGGAGCTATCTTTGATATGGATGGGACAATGTTTGATACTGAACGGTTACGGTTTCAAACATTGCAACAGGCATCTCAAGAACTCATTGGACAGGAGTTTTCACACGAATATTTAATGCAATGTTTGGGATTAAGCGCGACAACGGCGGAAAAGCTTGCACAACGTTTATACGGAGTAGATGTTCCATATAAGGAAATTAGAAAACGTGCCGATGAGATGGAACTAGAACATATTCGAAAACACGGTGTGCCTATTAAAAAAGGTCTGGTTCAAGTTCTAGAGCGTTTAAGAAAATCCGGTCTAAGAATGGCTGTGGCCACCTCAAGCCGTAGAGCAATTGCCGAAGAATATTTAATTAATGCGAATGTTTATAAATTTTTTGATGTCATTACTTGTGGAGATGAAGTAGAACAAGGGAAGCCACATCCAGAAATTTTTCTCAAAGCGGCTAGTCAACTTCATTTAGACGCCAACCAATGTTTAATGTTTGAAGATTCAGAAAATGGTTTAACCTCGGCTCACACCTCAAAAGGTTTAACAATTTTATTAAAAGATATTAAAGAACCTAATGATGAAATGCTGGAAAAAGCGCATTTTTATTATGGCCAGATGTATGATTTTTTAACTGACCTCGACCAATTTATTCCTGTTATGGATATGCCAGAGATACAGGAACCTTTTCCGCAAAGTCTGAATCAGCTTACTGTTGGAATACATGGTTTCGGTGCTATTGGTGGTGGTTATATAGCACAGATCTTGTCGCATTGGGATGGTTATACGAAACCAAAACGTATTATTGCGTCAACAAGAAATAGTCTTTTCCGCGAGGCTGTAAATGCGTTTGGAACCTATAGTATTCGCTATGGGCAATTTTCTTATGATGAACGTATTGAGAATATGACCATTGTTGACTCTGACAATGAACAACAAATGTTAGAGATGTACACTCATTCAAGCTTGATTGCATTATGTTTGCCTGAGCAAGCAATTGAAACTGAAGCACAGATAATCGCAAAAGGGTTATATGCACGTTTTAATTCACAACTTGAAACATGTATAGAACCCTTAACCTTTCTAATTATTTTAAATAAGGTGGGTGCGAAATATTTGGTGATGAAGCATCTTAAAGAAGCTCTACTCGAGTTAACTAACGATGAAGATGTCACCGAGCATATTTTAAAAGAGCATTATTTTTGCGATACCGTAGTTAATCGTATGGTTTCAAAACTTTCTAATCAGAATTTATATCGTCAACTTCGTATTAAGCATAATTTTCTTGAACAGCATTTAGAAGATGTTGAACAAGAAGACCAAATCGAAATTGAAGACTGTAATAAACTGACTCAAGATCAGCAAAATCAGGCTTCTATCTATGTTGATAATATGCGCCGTAATTTTCAGCCGGGACATATTTTACAAAGCATGGATTTAATCTTGTTCCATAGTGAAACAGATATGCCAATTTATGTAGAGAAAGGCAGCCCTTTACTTGAAAAGTTGCGTCAGGTGGTGTTGGTTGACCAAATTACTGACATTCAACTCATTAAAAACCGTTTATGGAATGGTATACATGCGATGCTTGCTTGGTATGCATCTTTAATGGGTTATGAATCTATTGGTGTTGCCATGGGTGATCATTCAGTTAAAGCATTTGCAGAAAACTTAATTGCAGAAGTGAAGCAGGGACTTGCAATTGTATTACCTACCTATGCAAAAGATCTGGATCGAATGTCACAAAGTTTTCTAGACTCATGTGAATATGCATTTAAAGATCCTTGTCAACGCGTAGCTAGAGATCCACTACGCAAACTCAATCACAATGAACGTGTTATGGCATCAATTGCAGTGAATATTCGTCATGATTTACCTTATAAAAATTTATTAAAAGGTGCTGCTTTAGGTTATGCCTATGCGATTCAATTTTTAGAAATTGAAGAGACTAAAGCAGTTGAACATCTGCAACAACAAATTCAAAACTTAGAATTGAGTACAAATCAAAGAAGACAGCTTGAAGTTGAGTTGGTTCAACTTATTCAATATTTGTTTTCTGAACAAGGTAAACAACCTTTGGACATTAAGTTGAACAATGCCAAAACTACACTCACTTAATATGTTTAAATGTGCTTAATGAATTAACCTCAACAATTGAAAGCCAAACATGTTTTAATACGAAATTTGTATGATTTTGAATTAAAACGGTGCTTTTAAAACCCTCCACACTCATGGTGCCGACGTCTATGCGGGATTATCCTGAATGGCACCTTGGGCGTCAAAATTACGCTTTATGGTACCTAGAAATTAATGATCAGAAATTAGTTCATTATCTAGATCAATTGCGTGCGCATTTTTCAGAATTTCTAGTAGAGCCTAATCACCGTCAATATCATGTCACGCTGTTTATATGCGGTTTCTTGACTCATGAAACTAAAGTTCACTGTGATGATTTTAGTTTTACTGAGTTTGAGCAGCATAAGAAAGTTCTAATACAAGAAAATTTTGCTCCATTTCAATTAAAAACTGGTTCGGTTGATAGCTTTAGTAGTGCTTTATTTGTAGAAATTCAGGATAAAGAAAATATCTTATCTTTCATACGTCAAAAATTAGACTCAATTTCTAATGAAATTGCCGCTTTAGATTACTATCCGCACATTACATTGGGTTTGTATAAAAAAGACTATAGTAGTGATTTGATTTTACAAAAAATTTCTCAATTACCTGTACAATACGATCAGGCTGAATTTGATCTTAAAGTTGAGCATTTAACCTTTGGTTATTATGAGGCTCAAATTTTACAAGGGCAGCTGTATCCGTATCAGCATTTGTTTTTAGGTGAGCCATGTTGCAATTGATTTTAGGTGGTGCTCGTTCTGGTAAAAGCCGACTGGCTGAACAAACGGCCATATCTATGCAATTAGCTGTCACTTATGTGGCGACGGCGCAAGCGCTAGATCCAGAAATGCAAAGCCGGATTGCCCATCATCAAAATCAGCGACCTATTCACTGGGCATTGGTTGAGGAACCATTATTTTTAGCAAAAGCTCTGCAAGAAATTGATCGACCTAACCAAATTATTCTGGTGGATTGTTTAACACTTTGGCTAACCAATTTGTTACTTTTAGAAGATAAAAACGTTCAACAATTTGAGTGTGAACAGCTGTTAAAAGTTTTACCTACACTCCAGTCAGAAATTATTTTAGTAAGTAATGAAACGGGTTTAGGCATTGTGCCACTCGGTGAGATAAGCCGCCGTTTTGTCGACGAAGCAGGAAGGCTACATCAAGCCTTAGGGCAAATTGCAGATAAGGTTGTGTTTTGTGTGGCGGGGTTTCCAATGATTTTAAAAGGTGATAAATAAAAATGAACTGGTGGTTAGAATCTGTACAGAAACCTAATCTGGACGCAAAACAACAAGCGGAGCAACACCAACTCCAGCTTACTAAACCTACAGGTGCCTTAGGAGATTTAGAGCAGATTGCAATTACACTTGCTAGTTTACAGTCAAATGCACATCCACAAGTTAACCATCCCTGGATTACAATTTTTGCAGGTGATCATGGTGTAGTTGAAGAAAATATCTCTGCATACCCTCAAGCTGTTACCCGTCAAATGTTGCAAAACTTCACAACTGGTGGTGCGGCAATTAGTGTTATTGTTAAATATCATCCAGCCCATTTACAAGTCATTGACTGTGGCACAGTAGGTGAACCATACCAATATGCAGGCGTTGAACGTCATTGTATTCGTGCCGGCACAGCAAATTTTGCCAAACAAGCTGCAATGAATGCTGACGAATGCCATGCTGCTTTAGAGTTAGGGAAAAAAAGTGTAGATACTGCTAAAGGAAATGGAGCAGATATTTATATTGCAGGTGAAATGGGTATTGGAAATACCTGTTCAGCTTCTGCGTTAGCCTGTCTTTTATTAAATGATACGGCTGAGCAATTAACGGGAGTTGGTACAGGAATTGGTGCCGATCAGTTAAGACATAAAATTGAAGTAATTGAAAAAGCAATTGAACTTCACCATAAACATGTCATTGGTGATGTCTTTAAAACACTATGTGCTGTAGGTGGTTTGGAAATTGCGGCAATTACAGGTGCTTATATTCGCTGTGCGCAAGTGGGTTTACCTGTGATTGTGGATGGTTTTATTAGTTCTGTAGCCGCTTTATGTGCAGTGCGAATGAACCCTAAAGTACGTGACTGGATGTTATTTGGTCATCAATCGGCTGAGTATGGACACCTACGTATTTTACAAGAACTTAATGCTGACCCGATTTTGAAGATGAACTTGCGTTTAGGCGAAGGTAGTGGGGCTGGTACTGCTTTGGCATTAGTTAACATGGCATGTGTCTTACATAACCAAATGGCTACCTTTGCTCAAGCTGCTGTAAGCGGGGATAAAATTGGGTAAATTTAGGATCGATTTGCTCAGACATGGTGAAAGTCAGTATAGCCATACTTTACGTGGGCATTTAGATGATGAGTTAACAGCAAAAGGTTGGCAGCAAATGCAGTCAACCATTGAGCAAGTCACAGACCAGACATGGGATGTTATTGTAAGTTCCTCATTAAAACGATGTTCTTGTTTTGCTGAGGAACTTGCCAAAACAGCAGAACTCCCTTTACTTATAAATCATGACTTAAAAGAAATGTATTTTGGGGAGTGGGAAGGTATCTCAACTCAGCAAATTTATGAAACTTCACCTAAATTACTTGCAAACTTTTGGCAAGAACCAAGTCAATATTGTCCACCTCGCGCTGAAACATTAAACCAGTTTCAAAAAAGGGTTCTGAAAGGGTTTCAGGATTTGGTTACGCATATGCAAAAACATAATTTACAGCATGCTTTAGTTGTTACTCATGGGGGGGTGATTAAGCTATTGGCTTGTTTAGCCGAGCAGCAACCTTTAGATGACTTACTTAAAATGTCGGCAGAGCTTGGTAAATTATATTCTTTTGAATTTTCTGAAGCAGATGGTCAATTAACTTTTATGTTGAGATAGATGAATTTTATATTTTTATACACTTGTAAGTTATTATTTTTATAAAGATATTTTAAACTATGTAATAGAACTGTCATTACTAAAAATTAAGCTATTGGCATTTATTAATTAATTACTTATTTGGCTTATGAATATTTTATTTAAAACTAGTGTGCTTGCAGCCTCATTATTGCTCGTGGCTTGTAATAATAATGATGATCAAGAAGTTCAAACTCCACCATCTACAAATTCATCGAAATATTATCAAACCAAAACACCTTATCAACCACAGCAAGATCTAAAAAATTATGAACAAGCTCCAAATGGGTTCCAGCCAGTTTTTACAGAATTGGTTGCGCGACACGGTTCGAGAGGACTATCAAGTCTTAAATATGATTTAGCACTTTATAATTTATGGAAACAGGCGAAAACAGAAAATGCTTTAACGCCTTTGGGTGAGCAATTAGGTGCTGACTTGGAAGCCATGATGAAAGCCAATATTTTATTGGGCTATGGGGTTGAAGGTATTCGCCAATACGGTTATGGAAATGAAACCATGACCGGTATTTTAGAACACCGCGGGATTGCCGATCGCCTATTACAGCGCTTGCCAACACTTGTAAACTCTCAAGCATCTATATTGGTACAAAGTTCTGGGGTAGATCGTGCGGTGGATAGTGCTAAATTCTTCACTGCTGAACTGATAAAACAACAGCCTCAGCTGAAAGATAAAATTGTTCCTGTGTCTTATACCAATTTATCGAGTTCAAGTGTTCCTAGTCTTGTAGACGGGGGTGTTGATCGTTTTAAACTTTATTTTCATAGTCTAAATGCGACTGAAGATTTAACTCAACCACTTAGTGCTAGCCAACAAAAAATTTATGATGCTAGTCAGGCCTATCAAGATTTCGAAGCAAACAATAAAGATTTAGCCCAAAAGTTGAGTGAGTTATCGAAGAATACTCAAGCAGAAAAAATTGCCCAGTCCGTACTCACTCCGATTTTTAAAGCAGACTTTATTAAAAAACTTGGTACGACAGGTTATAGTTTTAGCAATAATGGGTCTTTTACAGTAACTTCACCAAAAGGTGAGCAAATTACAGAAAAAGGTAAGGGTAAAAATACCATTGCTAGTGCAGTAGATGCTGCGGCTTATGTTTATGAGCTTTATTCAATTTCTGGTGGTATGAAAGATGAGTTAAAAGGTGTTGATTTTGATAAATATATGCCTTTGGAAGCCGCAAAATTTTATGCTGAATTTAATGATGCCAATGATTTTTATGAAAAAGGTCCAAGTTTCACAGAGTCGAACCAAGTTACAAGTGAAATTGCTCAAGGACTCAAACAAGATTTATTCCAACAAGTTGATGCTGTTGTAAATAAAGCTCAACCATATAAAGCAGTTTTACGTTTTGCCCATGCTGAAATTATTATTCCTCTGGCAACTAGCTTGGATTTGCATAATATGATGCAGCCTTTACCACTACGCCAGACTTATAACTATTCAACAAGTACATGGCGTGGTGAAGTAGTTTCACCTATGGCAGCCAACATACAGTGGGATGTTTATCAAAATAGTCAAGGCTCGACTTTAGTGAAGATGCTTTATAACGAAAAAGAGACTTTATTTAAATCTGCGTGTAACTATGCGCGTTACACACCAACTAGTTTTTACTACGACTACATCAAATTAAAGCAGTGCTATCAAATACAGTAGTTTTTCACAGTTTTTGAAGTGTTTAATGGGAATAGGGATTGCTATTCCCATTTTTATTTCCTCATAATTCAGTTTGTTTTTATATATAGATCAGTTAGAGAGTGGGATATGACACCTTTTTGGATTGCATTGCAATTTTTAACTGTTCTACCTATTGAGTTAAAGACTATACCAACGGCGCAACAAAATGGTCGGGCTATTTTGTTTTATCCACTGGTTGGGATGATTATTGGTGGCATACTTTTTCTTGTTGCCTGTCTTTTAGCCAAATTACCCGTTGTTTTACTTGCCGCAATTATACTTACTTTATGGATTTGGCTGACTGGGGGATTGCATCTAGATGGACTGGCCGACACAGCTGACGCTTGGGTAGGTGGCTTTGGGGATAAACAACGTACTCTACAAATCATGAAAGATCCGAGCTGCGGCCCAATTGGAGTGCTGAGCTTAGTTATCATTTGTTTGCTCAAGTTTGCTTTGGTCTTTGTATTGATTGAACAACATCAAACGCTATTCTTAGTATTTGTTCCTGCACTTGGACGTGTGGTGCCATCTATTTTGTTTTTAACTACACCATATGTTCGCGAAAAAGGCTTAGGTCGTTCTTTGACAGACCATTTGCCTAAAACTGTTTCATGGATAGTAGCTGTATTAATTTTACTGTTACCTTTGTATTGGGAATGGCAAGGGCTGATAGCGGTAATTGGTTTTCTAATAAGCCTGATTTATTTAAGATATCTGTTTATAAAACGAATTGATGGCATTACGGGAGATACCGTGGGCGCTACGATTGAAATTAGTGAAACCGTTCTGCTTTTTACTTTTGTCTTAAGTTGTTTTTATTTATAGTTAAATTAAGCGTTTGTGGCCAGTTGTGACCACAAACTTAAATTTACTTAATTACCAAAATGATAGCGTAGACCTATTAAATATGTACGTGGAGCTGCCGGTGTATAGCTCACTTCATTATTACTAAAAGAAGTGCTTTCAGCATAATGTGTATCTGCCACATTTAAAATCTGACCATATATTTCATAGGCCTTTTTACGATAGTTTGCGCGCAGGTTGAGTACCGTATGACCATCATATTTTTGAGTATTGGCGTCATTAATCCAATATGAACCTACATATACACCTTCTGCTGAGAGTAATAATTCGGGGATTGGCTTACTTTGATATTCAAGCGTACCAAAAGTTTTTGGTGCGCTCGGCATATCATTTCCACTGTAGCCAATAGTAGCTGACGGCTGGAATTGTTCATAACGATGACGAGCCCAGCTACCTGAAATTTTCAATTTTTGGTCAAACTGATCGGAAATTTGCCAAGTTCCACCGACTTCAATACCTTCATGAAGAGTTTTACCTGCATTACGTGGTTCACGGGTATTATCGGGTTTAGTATAACTAATTACTTCATCTTCGCCATTTAAACGATAAAGCGTAATTTCACCATCCAATCGGTCATTGAATGTTTGAAAACGGACACCTGCATCAATATTGGTAAAAGTTGCTTCAGTTAAATTCGGAGTAACTAAATTTGCGCCGTAAAGGCTACTGACCTCTGGTGGAACAAAGCCTTGTGACCAGTTTGTATAGAAGTCGATTTGAGGAGTAATATTCCAAATTGCTCCTAATTTTGGACTAGCCTTATGAAAATTTCTTGTTTCATCTGGAGCGCCAGTAACATTAGAAGGAGTTAGATTATTCTGATAGTCATAACGAATCCAATCATAACGTGTGCCGCCGACTAAGTTTAAGTTAGGCAAAGCTTGCCAATTCACTTGAGCATAGATCGCTTCATTATCAACGTCGACATCAAAATCACGTAAAAGCTTTCGCTGTTTAAAACTCGTATAAATACGTGTAACAGGATCTCGAAAAACTTCAATATCATTAGTTCTGCCCTGAGTCGGTGAGTGCTCAGCCATACTACCCACGACTAACTTGAATTGGCCTAAAGTTGCTGAGTGTTGTAGGTTGACTCCATAGGACTGAAAACTATTATAAGTGGTTTGCCCGCTGTAAGTTCCTGTTGCAACTCCATCTTTCTTGTCAGTTTTTATGTTATAGCTTGGATTTTGCTCGGTTGTATTATCCCGATAATATAAAGTGATTTGACTTTGCTGTTGATCATTCCAGTCATGACTTAGTTGGGAGGATATACGTGTTGCATCTACTTCCCGGTAAGTAAATGTCTGATAGCTATAGCCAGGCCGTTGGCTATAATCTTCAGTATTTAAGCTACCTGTCATATCTGCATATAAGTGGTTATAGGTAAATATATTTTTCAGTTTAGTTGAATCAGAAATTTGCCAGTCATGACGTACTGTAATGCTTTGTTTATCTGCTTCGGCATGATCTTGCCAGCTATCACCACGATCACTGGCATAGGCAGAAACTCTTAACCCATGGGCGCCAGTACGAGTATCAAAGGTATCAGAAGCTCCCACGTCAACACGGCGATAACCTTCACTACTTGCGCTCAGACCAATATCTGCTGTTGGTGTGGCACTCGGCGCCTTGGTTAAAAAGTTGAGGGTTCCGCCAATTGCATTACTTCCATAAACACTACTTGCTGGTCCACGTAAAATTTCAATATTGTCTACACCCGCCATATTCATCTCATACAGGGCATTATGGTTAAACACACCTACAGGTCGAATTGAAAGGCCATCTTCTAGATATTGATAAACAGCAGCAGTAGTCATGGGCTGGCGTATAGACATCATGTGCTGTTCATTACCAAGATCATTCATTAAAACCCCTGGTGTCTGGTTCACAAGTTGTCCAATAAAAGTGGCATGTTTATTTTCTATTTGCTCACTATTAATTTGGCTAATTGCAGCTGGAGTTTTATTCAGTATTTCACCTTCGCGACTTGCCGTGACCACAATAGTTGCTAAGATTTTTGTGTCATTGTTTGCTGGTGTTAAGTCTTCAGCAAAAACTAGTGAGGTAGATGAAGCAGATAAGCATGCTGCGCTTAAAACAGATAAGCGAAATTTGAGGGATGACATAGAATGCCCCTATAAAAAGCAATAAATTTTGAATCCCTGAAAATAGGGATGAGAAAAGTTATGGTTTTATAGAGCAGTTGGTGGGGCGTGTTTAATCGGTAAAATAGAGAAAGTAAGGGGAAGTTCTAGTTGTATGGTCCACGTATGACACAGACATCGTACACGGCTAAACCAACGTAAAATTAAAACAAAAATCAAAGCAATGAGTGGAATTAAAATTGCTGCATCTAGCCCATGCGTACATAACGGGCAATGCTTCATGATTTGAGTAGCTAACGCGAAAACCTCTTGAGCATGCTTGGTATGAAATTTATTCTGAATAGATTCCATATGGTGATGAGCATGTGAAAGGTGATGCTGCTCCATATTAAAATTTTGTTGGTAGGCTGAATGCTCTAATACAACTGGTTGGCAGTGACTAGGCATAGTATACAATTCAGGTACGATGCCAATTTGCACAAGAGTAGGCAAAAAAATGTGCCATAGTAAACACAGCAAAGTGATAGCACTTAAAAGCGTGCGCCACTTCAGCAAATGTTGACGGAAACTCAGCACCATATTTTAGGCGGTCGTAGTGGAAAAACTCGTCGAAGTATAATCAAAAACGAATAGCTGTCATAGCTGAATTCCGACCAAACAAAATAAAAAAAACCCTCAAAAATGAGGGTTTAATCTTCAATCTTTAAAAGATGAATTAACGGTTAGGTAAAACATCTTTTAGAGCTTCATGCATTTCAAGCAATGTCTTTTCGGTAGTTTCCCAATCAATACAACCATCAGTGACTGATTTACCATATTCAAGGTCGCAAAGATTTTCAGGAATATCTTGGCGGCCGCCTTTTAAGTGGCTTTCGACCATAATACCTACGATAGACTTATTACCATCTAAAATTTGTTCAGTAATATTTTTAAGAACAAGCGGTTGTAAGTATGGGTCTTTATTTGAGTTTGCGTGGCTCGCATCGATCATGATTTTGTTGCTAACTTTTGCTTTTGCTAAAGCATTTTCTGCTTCTGCAACAGAGCCAGCATCGTAGTTTGGCTTACCATTACCGCCACGTAATACTACGTGTGCATAAGGATTACCATTTGTATTAATAATTGAAACCTGACCGTCTTCATTTAAGCCTAAGAAACTATGGCCATATTTAACAGACTGCATGGCATTGGTTGCGACAGTTAAACCACCGTCTGTACCATTTTTAAAACCTACTGGTGATGATAAGCCAGAAGACATTTCACGGTGAGTTTGGCTCTCGGTTGTACGTGCACCAATAGCAGACCATGAAATTAAATCTTGGTAGTACTGTGGAGAGTTAGGGTCAAGTGCTTCAGTTGCACAAGGTAAACCTTTTTCATTTAACTCAAGTAAAAGTTTACGACCAATACGTAGACCTTTCTCAATGTTAAATGAGTCATTCATATCTGGATCGTTAATTAAGCCTTTCCAGCCAATTGTTGTACGTGGTTTTTCAAAATAAACACGCATAACTAGATATAGAGTATCTTTAACCTTTTCGCTTAATGCTTTTAAGCGGTCAGCATATTCGTGAGCAGCTTTTGGATCATGGATAGAGCAAGGACCAATAACGACAAATAAACGTTTATCTGAGCCATCTAAAATATTACGAATAGTTTCGCGGCCTTTTAGAACAGTTTGGGAAGCAACATCAGATAATGGAAGTTCTGACTTAAGCTCAGCGGGTGTTACAAGAGTTTGGATACTTTTAATGTTAACGTCGTCGATATCTGGCTTTGAAACGGAATTTGAATGTGTAGTCATTGCTGTCACTGGTTCGATCATACTAAAGGTTGTTTTGTGTACTGAATATACCATGAAATAATTATGAAAATACTACATCTCATGGCAATTCAGTTTGGAAAAATCCTATTGATTTTACTATCTTTCAGTCGAGTTGCCTGTTTTTTCAGCAACTACTGCTTGTTGTACCACAGCTGCTTTTGGTTTGGCTTTGACTGGGTGGACCATAAAGTTAACACCAAGAGCAAATAGAGTAATACCCAAAATTTTACGGATTAAACGTTCCGGCATACGTGAGCTAATTAATGTGCCAATAATAATTGCCGGAATAGAACCTACCAACAACCACATAAGTAGCATAAAGTCGACGTTACCGGCACTCATATGTCCAAGACCGGCAACTAAGGTTAGTAATACTGCATGTACGACATCTGATCCAATAATTCGAATCATTGGTAAGTTCGGGAACATAATCACGAGTGCCATAATTCCAAAGGCACCGGCACCAACAGATGATAACGTTACGAATACACCTAGAATAATGCCCATAATCACAATATAGGTGCGTTTATTTTGAACAGCTAATTGCTCATTTTCAGTTTGGGTATTCTCTTTATTTCGGAATTTATTAAAGAACTTTTCAATACGAGTACGGAAAATAATAGAAACACCAGTCAAGGTCAGCATAAAGCCTAATACCATTGTTAAAACAGCTTTATAGTGTGTTGACTGGCTTAAATAATGTTCCAATACCCAAGCAGTACCGAAAGACGCAGGAATACTACCCACTGCTAGCCATAAAACAATAGGCCACACGATATTGAGTTTTTTTGCGTGAACCATTGATCCACAAAACTTTGAAATTGCGGCATAAAGTAAATCGGTACCAATTGCGATATGCGGTTCAATTCTAAAAAGACCAATTAAAATTGGTGTCATTAATGACCCACCACCAACTCCTGTAATACCTACACAGAAGCCAACTAACATACCCGCTAAGATAAATTCAAAAGCACCAGACATCTTTATCGCCACTTATCACGAAACGCAGATATCTTATTCCTTTTAGAGATAAACAGTTGTCATGAATAATGATTTACTTATGCAAAAAAACGCTAAGCAATCAAAAATATGCCTATTTTGATGAAATTTTATTCAAATTCATGACTTGGAAGATGATTTGAAAGCTCTCAATGGGTTAAGCCAAAGTATGAGTAAAAAGGTAAGAGGTGTTGCAAAGATCCACCAGCTGACAAAACCAATTGAAAAACCATATTTTTTGATAAGAATAAACCCGCTCAACGCAAATAGTAAAAAGGCCAATATCCTCAACAATGAATAATATTTTTGAGCTAAAGATTTGAAATGACCAGTTGATTTCGATGAGCGATACTTTTCAGCCGATATGAATAGTAAATACATGCCTAGTAAAGTCAGGATAAACACAAAGAACATCATGAATTCACCTCAATATTTAACTTATTCAGCTTTTTTTGAATTTTTTCTACGGCTTTATGTTGAATCGGTTTAATTTTAAAAAATATGAAAAGGGCTAAGGCTGCAAATAACCAGAAAAAAATGTCTATGCGTGCAAAATCCCAATAACTACTAAAGTTTTGGATATAATGATTTTTTAGCAAATAACTTATATTCAAGAGAGGGAGTGCTATACAAAGCAAAATGAAGATACCAAGTTGAGTTCGCCACAAATATTGTTTTTTAGTGATGAGCGCAATAATCAAGCTTATTAGCCACACCAAGAAGAAGCTATAAATTTCATAATTAACAGTGGTCGCCGTGACTGTAAACAATCGATTTGCATATAAATAAGCAAGTGTTGCACAAGGCAAACCTATAAATGTAGCAACATTTAAACGATCAACTAAATAATGCCCAAAATGAAACTTACTATTTTTCTTTTGAAGTTGGCGTTTTAGGCTCCAAAGTAACAAGCCAGATGCAATCATTACACATCCTAAAATACCAGAGAAAAACAACCCTAAGCGAAGTAAAGGCTGAGCAAAAGTTGCCATGTGTAAGCCATATACTCCAGCATAAAGTGTAGCAATAGGACTATGATTACGTGTATCACCCAAGACTTTAGCGGTTGTAGCATCTAATGTGATTTGTGCTTGATTACGGGTAATAGAATGGTCTTCTTGCTGAATAAACGTAATTTGAGCCTGATTCGTATTTGGGTTTTTAACACTAATAGTTGCTAAAGTTTGATTTCCCCAACGTTGTTCTAGTTGAGCTAATAACTTTTCAACTGGTAAATTCTGTGCAGGATGCGGCGCTGTACTTTCTGTGACTGTTTTTGTACGAATTTCGGTAAAATATTGATATGGATTCTCTGGATAGAATTTTTGCATTCCCCAAGGAAGATATAAATAGAAGAAAATAGCCAAGCCTGTAAAAGTAATAGTCAAAAAGAAGGGCAGTGCAAGAACAGATGAAACATTATGAAAATCTAACCATGAACGCTGAGACTTAAAGGTCCGTAAAGTAAAAAAGTCGCTAAAGATTTTTTTATGGGTAATAATGCCTGAGATTAAGGCAATTAACATAATAAAAGCCGCTAAAGATACAACGAGCCGTCCAATTAATATCGGAATACCAAAAAGTTGATAGTGAAAACGATAGAAGAAGTCACCACCTTCAGTTGCTGAAAGTTTTAGTTCTTGACCAGTATTTGCATCAAGTGTTGCATTTCCATAACCACCGTCTGGTTTTTCCCAATACATAGTGTTAGCAGGACTTTCTGCGGTAGCAACAGTTAAATACCAAGATTTGGCATCTGGAGCGTTTTTTTGTAAGTACTGATATGCTGTTTTAATTGCCACATCTTGTTTTATTTCGTACTGTGCAAGTGCTGGTTGCATCCATAAATTAATTTCATGGCGGTAATACGACAAACTCCCCATTAAAAAAATAGTAAATACGAGCCATCCAAAAATTAATCCAGTCCATGAATGCAGCCATGCCATAGATTGGCGTATACCTTTATGCATAACTCACCATCCGTGTCACAATAAAGAAAAGGGTAAATAGCACGATTGATAGCCCAGTCACTTTCCATAATGATTGAATGCAAAAACCTACCATCACAAAAAATACATAAAACAAAATAGAGATAAATGCTGCCAAATAAATGGCTTCAGGTTTATCTAGAGTCAAATGAAAGATACCAGTAAGCCCAAGACTTAAATAAGCCATACAGGCATAACCCATACCGAAAACGACTAAAAATCGATAGAAAACTTTTATACGATATGACATAGGGAGATTTAATGTTTTGGACATCTTTACTGGCACATAAAAAATAAAAGAAAGCCAACACCTAAAGTGGAGTTGGCTACGCGTTTAATATTTAAACTTTACAGCAACCGTATAGTTGGCTGAGGGTCCATAAAAGCCTTGACCATTAGGGAAACTATACAAATATTTCTTATCGAAAATATTATTTCCATTGGCTTGGAGCGTAATGTGATCATTCACTTCATAGCTCGCCATTAAATTTACTAAGGCATAAGCATCTTGCTTGATGGTGCTGTTTGCTGTCGAGTCGTATAGCTTCACGGCATCTTGCCATTGTAGCCCTGCGCCAACTTTCAGCTTAGGTAAAACTGATGGTGTATAGGTAGTCAGCAAATTAAGGGTTTGGTTTGGATTATACGTTCTCGCTTCGCCACCATTTTTAATATCTTTAATACTAAATTGAGCATAGCCAAAAGCAAGATTGATGTTATCAGTGATTTGACCAGATAACCCGACTTCGACACCTTGTGACTCTAAATCGCTGGTTGGTACTTTTCGATTAAGTGGATTTCCGTCCGAGTTACGTAGTGGGTAATTGTTTTGTTCGGTTTTGAATACTGAAAGCGTTCCAGTTAAACGGTCATCTAGCCATGAGCTTTTTACCCCCATTTCATAGCTTTTACCTTCAATTGGTTTTAAAGCTTGATTGGTATCTTGATCAATACCAGTTTGTGGACGGAAAATTGAGGTATAGCTCATATAACCTGTATATTCAGGTGTGAAGTTATAAGTTAAGCCCGCATACGGTGAAACTTTACTTTCACTATATTCCATAGGCGAACCATAGCTTTCGCCTTTACTCTCGGCTTTCACATAGTTTGCGCCAAGCAAGAGTTTTAAATCTTCATTGAGATGTAAACGTGTAGCTGCATAAATTGAATCTATATTTTGCGTATAGTTCGCTGCTTCAGAGAAATCTGACCACGTTATAGATTGAGGTGTCCAACTTGCCCAGTTTGTAGTGGTCGAATTGATAACATTACTATCGTTAATTGTTCCCGTAGATTGTTTATCGTGTTGACGACTACGTACATAGTTATAACCTAACGTTGCTTCATGCTCTTGGTTAAAGAGCTTATAAGTTCCCTCAAGGTTAAAATCTACAGCATGTTGTTCTTGATGCTCTTGGCCACCCCATGGTGTCAAAGACACTCCTGAACCATCAGCTTTTGGATAACCATAATAGTAAAGGAGGCGACTGTTATGCTTGTTATCAAGATAGTTATAAGTCAGCTTAGCTGACCATTGATCATTAATTTTCTGTTTTAATTCAACAAAAGCATTCTGTGTTTCATTATCCCAATGCGCCCAGTCAGGGTTTGGGTTATAGGAGCGATCATAAGAAATTTGTTTGCCGTTGGCATCAAGCAAGGGTAGAGCACCCCAGTTGTTTGCATTCGGTTTATTTTTTTCTTGGCTATAACCTACGGTAAGTAATGTTGTATCTGTTAAATCAGCTTCAACAATACCAGCGAAACCATTTTTTTCTGAAGAATATCGGTCAAGGTATGAGTCACCAGTTTGCTCATAGCCCATAACACGACCACGGACTTTTCCACTTGGTAGAATTGAGCCAGATACGTCAGCCTCATAACGCTGAGTATCCCAAGACCCGTAACTTATACCTCCGCTTGCTTGAAATTCTTGGGTTGGGCGTTTTCGAATATTATTGATGGTTGCACTTGGGTCACCAAATGCATTCGTTAAAGAATCAGCACCTTTAACGACTTCTACACGATCATAAAAATAAGTATCAGGATTAGTATTGTTATAGTTATAACCTGAGAGGGGAAAACCTACGCCGTCAGTTAAAATATTTGAAATTTCAAAACCACGAGCCATATAAGTAGTTCGCTCAGTTTCCTGATTGGTTACTGTGACTCCGGGTGTATTGTTTAGAACATCTCGGGTGCTAGTAAGCCCAAAATCTTCAATTTGTTGACGAGTAACGACATTAATAGTTTGAGGCGTTTCTTTAGCCTCAATGTTAAGCTTAGTTGCACTGCTAGAGTTCTTAACATTATAGGTTTTGGTTTGTTCAGAAGACTGCTCTGTACTTGTAGCTTTAACTTGAATCGTCTGCAAAGCTTGTATATCTGCATCTTGAGCATACGTGAGATTTGCATAACAAATCGCGCAGGCGATTACAGAAAGTTTAAATGGTCGAGGTGGGATGGTCATAATAGTAAAGATAATGTAAATAATTCTCATTTATTTTATTGTTTGTAAATGTAAGCTACAATTCAAATCACATTGTTAATTTTGATTAAAAGATAGTGCATGAGTGTAATTTTAGATTGTGGTGTGCTTCTGCTGGCTTTAGCCATATATATTTAGCAAGTTCAAGATTAATAAGCCTCTATGCTAGAATGCATTATTTCAAATTTTTGGGTAAATCGCCTTGGCAAATCGAAAACTTAAAATAGGCATTGTAGTTGGGGAAGTTTCTGGAGATACACTGGGTGTGAAACTTATGCGTAGTTTCCGTGAACAAGGAATCGATGCTGAGTTTGAAGGAATCGGTGGACCCCAAATGATTGCCGAGGGTTTTAACAGTTATTATCCAATGGAAACTTTGTCTGTAATGGGGATTGTTGAGGTATTAAAAGATCTAAAAAAACTATTTGCCGTGCGAGATGGTTTAATTAACCAATGGACTCAGCATCCGGTTGATATTTTTATTGGTATTGATGCACCCGATTTTAACCTCAGACTTTCTAAAAGTATTAAAGAAAAGAATCTTCCGATCAAAACAGTTCAATACGTGAGTCCATCTGTTTGGGCGTGGCGCCAAGGGCGTGTACATGGCATTAAACAGAGCATAGATTTAGTACTTTGTTTATTTCCGTTTGAAAAAGTCTTTTATGAGCGCTATGACGTTCCAGCGGCCTTTGTAGGTCATCCACTAGCAAAACAATTACCACTCGAAAATCCAATTCAAATTGCTAAACAGCAATTGGGCCTTAATGAAAATCAGAAGTATATTGCTTTATTACCAGGTAGCCGAAAAGGTGAAGTAGAGCGACTTCTTCCTATGTTACTGGGTGCTGCTAATATTTTGCATACCAAATATCCAGATATCCAATTCTTGATTCCGGCCATTAATGATGCCCGTAAGCAACAGATTGAGCAGGGTGTTCAACAACTAGCGCCTCATTTAAAGGCTTGCATTAATATTTTAGAAAATACAGATAGTGAATCTAAAATTGGCCGTATGGTCATGAATGCAAGCGACATTATTGCTTTAGCTTCTGGAACAGCGACGTTAGAAGCAATGCTTATGCATAGACCGATGGTCACTTTCTATAAATTGCATTGGCTGACTTATATAATTGCTAAGCTTTTGGTCAAAATTCCTTACTATTCTTTACCGAATATTATTGCGGGTAAAAAAGTTATTGAAGAGCTGATTCAGGCAGATGCTACGCCAGAAAATTTAGCAGCTGAAATAGAAAAACTAATGAATGTTGAAACGGCGCAAATTCAAGTAATGCAACATTTAACCATGCATAAACAACTTATTTCTGGAAATACGGAAGATCCTGTTCAGGCTATTTTGAAATGTCTGAATAGCTAACCTTTAGGATTTTGATTGGCTAATTGCTTTTAATCCTGCTAATGAAAATTTTTTGAAATGTTCAATTAAATCATGCAATGGCATCTGAGCAATATTTTTAAGAGGCTCAGGTGCTTGAGCATTTGGTCCAGCAATAATGAGCATCATGCAAGGTGTCATCACGCTTAAAATACATGGTAAAACCGCTGGATCATTTTCCTCTAAACATGCAACTTGACTAATTAACTTACGAATAAGAAAAAATTTTCTCATACCTGTAAGTTCAATAAAACTTAATAAATGCTCAGAAGGTGAAAACAGTTCACGAATAAAAACTTTGCCATGCCAGACATCTTTTTCTGTCAATTTATGCAGTAAAGTTTCAAGTAGTAAACTCAATTTTTCTTCAGGAGAGTAAGTGCTTTCGACAAGTTCTAGTAAGTATTGTTCATCTAGATAGTGGGCATACGCTTCCACCAAAACTGCTTGATATAAACCATCTCGACCATCAAAGTGATAGTTAATTGCAGCTAAATCGACATTAGCAGCGTTAGCAATTGTTTTGTTCGCTGTTTTTGCAAAACCATACTGGGCAATTAATGGTCCTGCTGCCTCAATAATTTTAGTCTTTGTTAAGTCACCATCACTTCGTCTAGATCTGGACATGTTTAAACCTAATTTTCATTCACCATAAAAGTATATCTTTTATTCAAAGATTGGAGTAATTTAAATTTAAATTGAATTTAAACTAAGAAAATTTGAATTTAATAAAGGATAATAAGATGAATAAAAAAGTGATTGCCATAGTCCTAGTTATTATAGCTCTGGTTGTCATCGGTTTTTGGGTGTGGGGATATAAGACTAAAAATCAAGAAGATAGTAATTTGACTCTATATGGAAACGTGGATATACGCCAAGTTTCACTTGCATTTGAACAGTCGGGCCGTATTGAAAAACTCTTAGTTCAAGAGGGCGATAAAGTTAAAGCCGGTCAAGTATTAGCAACTCTGAATACTGATGCATTACAAATTCAGGCAAAGCAAGCCCAAGCACAACTCAAAGCTCAACAAGAAGCTATCGTTAAACAACAAGTCGGAGCTCGGCCAGAAGAAATTAGTCAAGCAAAAGCACAACTCGCTTCTGCTCAAGCTGATTTAGATAAAGCCAGTAAAAACCTGCAAAGGTTACAAATATTGGTGAGTAGTACGGATGGTAGGGCAATTAGCCAACAAGAACTCGACTATGCCAAAAGTAATCAACATAGTGCTGAAGCAGTAGTCCGTGAAAGACAAGCTAATTTAGAATTGGTCATTAAAGGCGCTAGACAAGAGGATCGAGAAGCAACCAAAGCACAATATGACGCAACCAAAGCGAATTTAGATCTAATCAACTATAACCTTACTCAAGCTGTACTAAAGTCTCCTGTAAATGCAGTGGTGAGAGCGCGACTACAAGAAGTTGGAGATATGACCACTGCGCAAAAGGCAGTTTATACATTGGCCTTAACCGATCCAAAATGGGTTCGTGTATATGCAAATGAAAAAGATTTGAGTTCCATTCATATGGGTGGTACGGCACAGGTCATTCGAGATGCTGATCCGAATCAACCTATCAATGGAAAAATTGGCTATATATCTTCTGTGGCTGAGTTCACGCCTAAAACTGTACAGACTGATGAGATAAGAACAACTCTAGTTTATGAAGTCCGGGTTTATGTAAATGACCCGAATGATCAATTGAAAATGGGTCAACCAGTGACTGTAAAAGTACCACTTGTTTCAGGTGAGAAAGCTCATGACTGATAATAATGTAGTGGTTCAAGCCCATCATTTATCGATGATTTTTAAAGGTGAAAATAAAAAGTTAACAGATACTAAGGCAATTGATGATTTGGATATGCAAATCAATAAAGGAGAACTTACTGCTTTAGTTGGCCCAGATGGCGCAGGAAAAACAACTTTATTAAGATTAGTTGCTGGACTATATAAAGCTACTTCAGGTTCTCTGAATGTGCTTGGGTTTGATATCGATAAACATCCTCAAGCTGTGCAAGACCGTATTAGTTATATGCCACAACGTTTCGGTCTATATGAAGACTTAAGTGTACAAGAAAATTTAAATTTATATGCTGATTTACATGGCGTTCCCAAAGATGTACGCAGTCAAAGATTTAAACGGTTATTAGAAATAACGGATCTTACTCAATTCATTCAACGCCCAGCAGGGAAACTTTCTGGTGGAATGAAACAAAAGCTAGGACTGGCATGTACGTTAGTTCGTTCCCCAGAATTACTATTGCTTGATGAGCCTAGTGTTGGAGTAGATCCTTTATCAAGAAGAGATTTATGGACTATTATTGAACAGCTTGTTCAAGAAGAAAATTTAAGCGTTATTATAAGTACTGCTTATATGGATGAAGCAGAAAAGTGTGACTATGTATATATCATGTATGAGGGCAAAATTTTAAAGCAAGGCTCACCTGAGCAATTAAAAGAAATAGCACATGGACAAACATGGAAAGTAAAACTTTCAGAGCAAATTAAGGCACGGACTTTACAAGCCCAATTGCTTGGAAATTCTGTTGACATTATTGATGCTGTTCCAAAGGGTGAACAAGTAAACTTTATCAGTCGCCAAAAAGAATTATCAACAGATATTTTACCTCAGGGGCTAGTCGCTCATAGGCGATCAGCCGAACTTGAAGATGCGTTTATGATGTTGTTGCAGCAGACTCAAAAGCAAACAAAACATGTATCTGTTCCTGAGCAGAATTTTCAATTAGAACAAAACAATAATTTAAAATCACAACAACCCGTCATTGTTGTTAAAGATTTAGTCAGAACCTTTGGCGATTTTACTGCCGTTGCCAATACATCATTTGATGTAAAGCGAGGCGAAATATTTGGATTACTTGGCCCAAATGGTGCGGGTAAAACCACAACATTTCGGATGTTATGTGGATTGTTACCAGCAAGTAGTGGTTATCTAGAAGTTGCTGGTAAAAACTTACGCACAGCTCGTGCTGAGGCACGAGGCAAAGTTGGGTATGTCTCTCAGAAATTTGCACTGTATAGCAATTTAACTGTTTTAGAAAATTTGAAGTTTTTTGGTGGGGCCTATGATCTAACAGGCAAAAAACTAAATCAACAAATTGATAATGCATTAGAACAATACGATTTAAAACCTCATATTAAAAGTGGTGATTTACCCGGTGGTTATAAACAACGACTATCTATGGCTGCAGCACTATTGCATGAACCAGAAATTTTATTTTTAGATGAACCTACGAGCGGGATTGATCCTCTTGCACGGCGTTCATTTTGGTACAGCATTGGCGAGCTAGCAAATCAGGGAATTACCATCATTATTACGACTCATTTTATGGAGGAGGCGGAATATTGTGACCGCATCGCCATACAAGATGCTGGAAAGTTATTGGCCTTAGGCTCCCCCCAACAAGTACGCGATTTAGCCAGTCGAGATAAGCATATTGGTGATATGAATGAGGCTTTTATAGCAATTGTAGAGCAAGCCCGTGCTTTAAGGCATGCTGTTTAGGAGGTCTACAATGAGCTTTGGATTTTGGAATCGATTGACAGCGTTAGTAAGGAAAGAAACTAAGCAGCTCATTCGTGACAAAAGCAGCCTCGGGATTGGTCTGGTTTTGCCTGTTATTTTAATTTTATTGTTTGGTTATGGACTTTCCTTTGACTTAAATCAGGCACGAGTTGGTGTCGTAGTTGATCAGTCCTCACCACAGATCAATCAGATTTTAGCGGGTTTAAAGGGTTCGCGATATTTAGCAAGTCAAGAGTTTCCTAGTTTACCTAAAGCAGAACAGGCCATTCGAGATGGAGAAATTGATGCCATTTTGCACTTTCCTTCAGATTTTACGAGTCAGACACAACAAGGTAATGCAAAGGCTCAACTACTATTAAATGGTACATCCACCATCATAGCAACAGCTTTGGAGGGCTATATTACAGGGGCTTTGGCTACAGCGGCGTCTATACAAGTTGATCGTGGTCAAATATTAGCAACGTCAAGTGCCATTAATGTTGAACAACGAATATGGTTTAACGAATCTGCTAATAGTACTTGGTTTTTAGTTCCTGGCTTAATGGTATTAATTTTAACTTTAATCGGTGCATTTTTAACTGGTTTACTTATTGCTCGTGAAAGGGAGCGGGGAACACTAGAGGCCTTATTTGTCACACCTGTAAGACCATTTGAAATTGTATTAGCAAAGCTCATTCCTTATGTTGTTGTCGGCATGATTGATATTGTAATCTGTATTATTGCTGCCTATTTTATTTTTGAAGTACCCATGCGCGGTTCATTATTCTCAGTTTTATCGGCTTCATTTCTCTATTTAGTTGTTTCTTTATTACTTGGTTTAACCATATCGGGTTTTGCTCAAAGTCAGTTTCAGGCAAGTCAAATTGCTTTATTGGCAAGTTTTATGCCCGCACTTATGCTTTCAGGATTTGTTTTCGATACACGTAACTTACCTTTAGTGGTGCAAATTATTAGCCAGTTACTGCCAGCTACACATTTTATGATTTTAATTAAAACCTTATTTATGGGAGGTGATGACTGGAAGTTATGGCTTAAAGAATGCGGTTTTTTACTGGGATATATTATTGTTTTGATATGTGCCGTGAACTTTTCACTAAAAAAACGGTTGAGATAAAGTTATGTGGCAAAAATTAATCACGTGGCTGAAGCACTTAAGTTTTTTAGTCAAAAAAGAATTCTTAACTATTTTTAGTGACCCTGCAAATAGAGTCATTCTATTTGTACCAGCACTGATGCAAGCACTTTTGTTTGGTTACGCTGCAACTTATGATGTTAACCGTGTGGATTATGCAATTCTAGATCAGAGCAATGGCCAAGTCTCACATGAACTCATCTCAAAATTAGATGGCTCTGGTATTTTTAAGCGTGTTGCAACACTTCAATATACCGAACAAATCAAACAGGTGATTGATAGCCGTCAGGTATTGCTTGTAATCACGATTCCGTCAGACTTCGAGAGTAAATTAAATAATAACCAAAACTCTCCTATACAGGTGATTGTTGACGGCAGGAATTCATCAACCGCAGTCGTAGCAGGTTCATATCTAAACAAAATAGTTGGACAGTTTAATCAGCAAAAATTTAACTCAGCTTTACCTATTAGCCTTGAAACAAGAACATGGTATAACCCAAATCAAGAGTCTCGATGGAGCTTAATGCCTTCATTAATTGCGGCATTAAGTATGATGCAGACACTACTTTTATCTGCCTTGTCAGTCGCACGTGAACGTGAGCAGGGAACATTTGATCAGTTATTAGTGACACCGTATACGCCATTACAAATTATGATTGGTAAAGCTTTGCCGCCAATTTTTGTAGGACTGATGCAGTCAACTATTATTTTATTGATTATTTTGTTCTGGTTTAAAATTCCCCTGAATGGCTCTATTGGGCTGCTTTATTTTGGTTTATTGAGTTTTAACGTGGCTATAGTTGGAGTGGGCTTATCAATTTCTGCATTATCATTAAATATGCAACAAGCCATGCTATTTACGTTTCTACTAATTATGCCTTTGATGTTGCTTTCAGGTTTACTGACACCTGTAGAAAATATGCCAAAAGCACTTGAAATAGCAACTTACGTAAATCCTTTAAGGTTTGGAATTAATTTGGTACAACGGGTGTATTTGGAAGGTGCAAACTTTACACAAGTTCAATTTAATTTTATTCCAATGATCATACTTGGACTGATCACTTTACCTTTAGCAGCTTGGCTATTTAGAAATAGATTATCTTAATCGTATTAATGAAAAAGCCCCATTTTTAGGGGCTTTTTAAATCTACTTATGCACGTACGATCAGTTCGTAACCCGTATATTTACGAATGTTGATAACACCAATATCAAAAATTAAATATTGGCCTTTAATACCTTGTAATACACCACGAATTTTTGGTGTTTTATCTAGGTTTAGAGACTTAATTTTTTCAGGATATTGTTCAACTGGGTAAACAAACTCACGCGGTAACTCATTTTCTAGTAATTCAACTGTCTCGTTAAATTCAAGATTTTGGCTAAACTCTTCACGTATAGTTTGAATTTTAGGTGCAAACTCTTCAATTAATTGATCACGTTGCTCAACCATATTTAAAGGTTCAGCTTCACCCTTAAGAAGTTTACGCCAGTCAGTTTTATCAGCAATTAGGGAACCAAACATGGTTTCAAGTTGACCAGATAAACGACGTGATCCAACTTTTAAAATAGGTAAAGCCTGAGTTGCTCCCTGATCTAGCCAGCGACCTGGCATATGGCTAACTCGGGTAATTCCTACTTTTAAAGCACTTGAATTTGCCAAATACACAATATGTGGTTGGAAACATACACTGTGGGCAAAGTCATCTTCACGACATGTACCTAAATGATAGTGACATGTTTCAGGTTTCATAATGCAAAGATCACACTCAGCTTTCGTTTTAAAACATTTAAAACAGTGACCTTGAGAATAGGACTTCGGTGTTTTGGCGCCACAAGATGTGCAATAAATATTACCTGTCCATTCGATTTCTAGTTCTTGTCCTAAATTAAAAGGAAGATCAATTTCTGAACGGTCTAATACAAATTTGTATTCAACATTTGCCTTGGTTGTCTGTTGATCAGTTACACTAGCATCTTTTAGGCCTGCATGCATTTTATGGCAAATGCCTTGTAGTTCCATAAAGTTTAAACTCACATCTTTCAATTAAGGGTTGCAGTTATGGCTGAACAAAATGTCATCACTTCTATGCTAGACGATTTATCAAACGAACAGCCCATTCATACTGCACTTTGTATTGGCCAGAAAATTGACCAGAATAACGCAATTCAATGGCACTATTTTACCGTAACTGAGCTTTTAAGTCTGCCTTTTACTCAGCGTTATGATTTAGGTTTTGTATTGTTTGATACAGATGAAATGCAAAGCGTTAGCGATGTACATAAATCACAATTATTAGTGAAGTTAAGAGATTTATTAGCAAAACGAATTGTTGTGGTAAGCAAACGCAGTGATGAACAGCTATTACGTTCTTTGGGGTTCACGCAACTCATCGATAAAACTTCACATGATAGTGATTTCGCTTTATGGCAATTTAATATCTTGACCTACAAACATGTTCCAGACTGGTTTAATTCAAAATTTTGGGCAAACCCGGAAAACTGGAATAAATTCCGCTGGTAAAAGACTATTTAATCTCTTTCAAAATTTAACAATTTCGCTTTTGCTGTCTTAACAAAAAAACGCGTATGCTCGTGTATAAACCATACATAAGAGTTACTCATGACAAATTTAAGCAATATTGTAGAAGTTTTGGCTCAGCAAGCTTTAGGTGGGAACCAGCAAGCATCAAGTCAAGGTGGTTTAGGTGGAATTTTAGGTTCTGTATTGGGACAAATGGGTGGTAATACTTCTTCTGGTACTCAAGGTGGTCTAGGTGGAGTATTAGGTTCGGTATTAGGCCAAGTGACTGGAAATAACAATACACCTCAAGCTGGTGGCGGTGTACAAAGTTTATTAATTGCTGTAGTACCTTTAATCTTAGGCTGGGTTCAACAACAAGGTGGTTTACAGGCTGCTTTAGAAAAGTTAAAAGGTGCCGGTTTAGGTAGTCAAGTTCAAAGTTGGGTTGATCCAAATCAAAGTAATAGTGAAGTTCCAACTCAGCAACTGCAAAGCTTATTTAACCCTGCAGATGTTGAACAAGTTGCCCAACAGACTCAAGCGCCAAAAGAGCAAGTTTACGGGGCGATCGCGTCTGTGTTACCTCAGGTTATTGATTCTTTAACACCACAGGGTGAAAGTACAGATCATCAAGAAGCGAATCAAGACATTCAAAACGTGATGAATCTTGTGAGCAGTTTCTTAAAATAAGATTGACATTAAAAAAAGCCGATATAAAAATTATCGGCTTTTTTGTTGGTACAATAAAAATAAAAGGGCATAAGCCCTTTTATTTTATGCAAGATGGTTAATAACTTAGAAGTTATATTCCATCCCAGCACCTACAACAGTACGTTTGTCATCTTGTGCAAGCCAGTCACGTTTTTGTTGAGCAACAATACCGTAGAAACGTGCTTGTTTATTAATTTTGTAGTCTAAGCCCACACCGTATTGATCAATTTTACGATCTTGTTGACCATCTACAGAAGCTTTAGATGATTGGTATTGGCCTTTTACTACAAAAGGTGTTTCACCAATTCTGTAAGTTACAGCACCAACCCATGCATCTTCTTGTAAGCCTTTATATTTAGTTAGCTCATCAGTTGGTTCAGCATGTTGCCATAAACCACCTAATACAAGTCCAGTTGCGCCAAGTTTACTAAAATCGTAAGAACCAGTTACACGGTAAGCATCAGAGAAAATATTGCTAAGGCCATAGGCATTATATTTACCTTGTACGCTGTAGTTAGCAGCAGCAGCTAATGCTAAACCAATATCTTTGTTTTCGTAGCCGATAGAACCTGAAACTGAGTCACCAAAACCGTTACGTTTGTCATCGTTACCAGATGTACCTGGTGTTGGATCAGCAGGAGTTTCACCTTGTTGGAACATTACATTGAATGTTACACCAGCAAGAAGTTTAGGATCAGATTCAAAACCAATAACGTTATTTAGACGTTCTTCACCATACATTGTGTTGGTAATATCTAAAATAGTGTGGTCGTTATAGATGTCTTGGTAGTTGCCAGCAGCATTTTTAAAGTAAGAGTCAAATTTACCAACTTTTAATGTACCAACATTATTTGATTTGATACCGATATAACGGTTACGTTGACCAAGATCTGTACCATCACCATCAGCATTAATTTGCCATTCAGCTAAATAAACTGCTGATAAATTATCAGTCAATTTCTCTTCGCCTTTTACCCCAATACGAGACGCGTTAGAGTTAACTTCGGTAACGTCACTTTTACCATCGAAATTTTTGTTGTCAACTTGGTCAATGGTAACATTGAGTTTACCGTACAAAGTTGGCGCTGCTTGCACCGCGTTTACGCTTAGAGTTGCAACTGCGGCAGCGAGAAGCAATTTCTTCATTGAGATTTCTCCAAAAGGTATTTTTAAATGGCGTATGCCTAGCTAACTTTTATTTTTTAGTTGGCTTATGTACAAAAAGTTACAGAAGCTCACCAACTTGCTAAGAAGTATCTGTAAACTTTGTGACAGTGGAGTGAAGAAGAAATGACAGTTTTATGACAAATAAAAATTAGAAATACTTTATTTTCTTTTGATTTTATTACACTTTTTAAATAAAAAAGCGGAGCCTAAGCTCCGCTTTTATCTCTTCAAATCAAAGAGCTGCTTTAATTTTTTCAGCTAAGGCCTTGATTTTATCTTGATCTCCCAATTGCGCAGCATGTTTACCAAGTTGGTGAACATTTGTTGGAATTAGGTGAAAATGAACATGAGGGACGGTTTGTCCAGCAGCGGCGCCAGATAATTGCATAAGAACAATTCCATCAAGATTTAATGCTGTTTCCATTGCTTTCGCAATTTTTTGCACGATCTGAATGGTATAGGCTGCCGCTTCAGGCGGTAAATCAAGTAAAGTTACTGCAGGAGTTTTTGGAATAACTAATGCATGACCATCGGCTTGGGGCATAATATCCATAAAAGCTAGAACTTGATCATCTTCATAGAGTTTTATCGCTGGAAGTTCTCCACGTAAAATTTTTGCGAAGATATTTTGATCATCATATGCCATGTATTATTCCTTTAAATACTATTTACACTTCAATTCTTTTTGACGTTCTTTAATTGCATCTAGACGTTGCTGCTCTTTATCAGAGAATTTTGGCTTAGTCGTATGACAATTTTCATTACCATATTTTTCTTTAGCATCTTGGTCTTTAAAACAAAAACCTTTTGATGCATAAATTAAATTGTAATCGTCTTGCAATTTTTGACATTCTTGCTCAGGTGTTGCAGCTTGGGCACTGAAACCGGCAAGTGTTACCATTCCAGTGAATACTGCAACCAATAATTTATTCATGAGCTTTTCCTCAGTTAAAGGTATGAACCTGTACTCAATATAAGGTTTATTCCCAATATTTCAATGACTATTAATTACTCAAGTGTTATTAAAAATCACATTTGATCTTATAATACAAAAAAGCTTTAGATATCAATATCTTTTTTTAAATTTATTTTAAATCAATTGGTTAGGTTTTGTTTTAAATTAAACAATAAAAATATATACATAATCAATATTTAAAGTCATTATGAAAATTTCATAGTGATGAATTAAATACATTATATGAGTAACATTGGTTCTTGTTTATGTAATCAAGTAAAATTCTCTATAACTCGTGAAATAAAAACGGTTTATTACTGTCATTGCAGTTTATGCCGAAAACAAACGGGTACAGGAGCAAATGCGGCTACTTTGGTCAAAGAAAGCCAATTTAACTGGCTATTTGGAAGTGAACATATTTCTACCTATAAAAAAGAGACTGGTTTTACCTCATCGTTTTGTAATAAATGTGGTTCACCCGTACCCAATAAAATTAATGGTACAAATTATATATGGATACCATTAGGGCTTTTGGAACACTCATTTAATCCAGACTTAAAGCTTAATTTTTGTATAGAGTCAAAACATGAATGGGTCGTGCTAGAAGATGCTCATAAAAGTTTTGTCCATTTACCTGTGCTTGAAGAGTTCTTAAAATACTTTGAATAACAGCCTTTAGTTTTTATATCTTTAATACTTCTTAAGTATTCTTTACATAAATGATGTGTGTTCACTGTTGAATATATCTGTCATTTAATTAAGCATGAAGTGACATAACTTAAAAAAGGATGAATCACATGATAGATGAAGAAAAGCCTTTAAATTTTGAAGATGATGACGAGCCTCTTGATTTTGAAGATGAAGAATTCACAGATGATAAAAAAGAGGATGAAATGTATAACTCGATCACTAAGGATGGATCTAGTGTTGATCCTGCTGATGACGGCACACGACATATTCGTCCAGAAGATGGTGATCCGATAGAACTTGATGAATAAGTGCATCAGTTTAAAAAAGATTAGTCTTTTTAATCTTTAAGTATAAGTGTAATATCCGAGCGCTGTCACAAACAGCAAAAAAGTCCTGAATGATCAGCGCAAAAAATCAAAAGGGTAAAGCCTGCTTACAAAGCGGGCTTTTTTATTTTTATAAAATTTTAGATGACTAAACTTGATCTATGGGTGCTGTAAAAGCTTATTATTTTAAAAAATATTTAGATATCTTTGATGAATGATTAATCAATGCTCCTATTGTTTGTAATGAGCATTTAAAAGAAGCACAAACGTAAATAATAAAAATAAAAAAAGTAGAAAGATCATGAGTTGAAACATATCGTTAAATTATTTAGGTATTTTACACAATTTAACATTTTATGCAAATTAGTTTACATTTCATTAAGTTTTGTTAAAGCTTTGATTGAGACTTAATCGTTTTGAAAATGTGACAATTGATAGATAATTTGTTAGATTGTTTGATTTTTATTATAACAGGTGAGCCAGATGAAGAAATTTTTATTTGTCCTTATTGCTGGATTTGGGCTAGAAGGTTGCACATCATTGACGCAAAAAGCTGATGAAAATTATATTACCAAGTCTCCCATTACGCCGGTTAATACTGCATTTAATGGGACAAAAGTACTTGAGCATGGAATTTTTACTGAGCAGGATATTGCTGATATGCCTGAGCATTCAAATATCAATTCACGTTACAAAATATCATTTTAAGTCACTACTTAAAAATAAAATTGAATAGTTAGGCTAAACAATCGAGTAAATTAGCTGAAATATAAAGTTTACTAAGATTGTATTTAATAATGACTATTCAATATAAACTATCAGCTTGGTAGTTTTTAAAAAGATAAAATGTTAAATTTTAATCATTGAAAAAATTGGTTTTATAAATGAAAAATATCATTATTTTAACTTCAATATTGTTATTAACTGGGTGTGCTATTAACTCTAAATCATTATCGCCAGTGAAAAACGGTGATGATAAAACTATTGTAGAGGCTGAAAAATATAAGCAACAATATCAAAAAAAGATATTTAAAATTTGGGATGTCCCACCATCTTCTGTAGGTATGAGCGCTAGCGTTAAAGTATTTTTAAGTGATAGTGGTGAGATTGAGCAAATTATTTTTCTAGATAAAGAAGATCCAAAGTTCAAATCAAGTATTGAAAAGGCAATATGGCGTGCAAGTCCATTTGTTTTGCCTTCTAATCCTGAGGTAAGAAAACAGGTAAGAAAGTTCAACATCAAGTTTGTGGCAAAGTAAATTTTAAAAACACAAATTTGACTTTTTATTTATAGAAAACCACTAATTGGTGGTTTTCTATATTTGGGATGTAAAATTATAAACAAGATAACTATTAACTAATCTCACTTTAATTACTCTATCCTCATATTCTTTAAAAGATAAATTTATAACTTTATTTTATTAATTATTTAAAAACTAATCATTATTTTTTATCCACTTTTTCTTTTATGGTTAATTCATCAAAGAAGAGGAATGAGCCATGTTGAATCAACATGAGATAAATTTAAAACAGTATCAAAATAAATCTTTAAGTTATTTGAACAGCACAGCTCACTCTGAAGGGATTGAGTTTGATAAGTTTATTAAAGAGATTGAGAAATATTCAAATGCTGTCGTTTTAGATTTAGGTTGTGGTGGTGGCCATGTGGCTTATAACGTTGCTAATCATGCCGATTTAGTTTTTGCTTACGACTTATCTCATGAAATGCTTGATACTGTCTCAAAAGCTGCCAATGATCGAAAAATAAAAAATATTTTTGTACAACAAGGCATAGCCGAAGATATGCCGTTTACTGATGAACAGTTTGATGTAGTGATTAGTCGTTATTCTGCCCATCACTGGCAACATGTACCAACGGCGATGAAAGAAATAAATCGTGTTTTAAAACCTAATGGTACCGTTATTTTTGTTGATATTATCAGCTCAAGTTTTCCCATTTTAGATACGTTTTTACAGACTATAGAGGTTATTCGAGACCCAAGTCATGTAAGAAACTATAGTATTAAAGAATGGGTTTACTTTATAGAAGATGCTGGTTTTGAGTTAACTACCTTAGATAAACAGTCACTCATGCTAGATTTTGATAGCTGGGTGCAGCGTATGAAAACTCCCGAAGACCAAATAAAAACACTTAAGTATCTACAAGAGAATGCATCAGATGTGGTCAAAAAATATTTTAATATTCAAAAAGACGGGAGTTTTGAAAGCAAAGTAGGGTACTTCGTATTTAAAAAAATATCTTTCTAGTCTGCTTTTAGGGTCAATGTTCAAAACATTACAAATCTTCACAACATTACAAATCTTCAAAACTAATCAAAATCTTATTTATATTTTAAAACTAAGTATAAAAAAGCCCTTTACGTAAGGGCTTTTTCCTTTTTAAAGCTCAAATTTTCGTTGAACGTTCACTTAGCCATGCTTCTAACTTTGGCCAAAACTCTTGAGAACTTGCTTGGCTTGAAATTAGTCCCAAATGACCACCTGGAATAAGAGTAAATGTAACATCTTGGCTACTGGTTAAATGGCTTAATGGTTGAGCTGCATCCGCCGTAACCAATTGATCGCTACGACCCGCACCAACCAAGAGAGAACAGTCGATATTTTTTAACTCAATTTTTTTATCTTTTAATAAAATAGAACCTTGATTCAACGGATTTTGTAGCCAAACATTGAATAACATGTCCTGATTAATCCCTCCTGGATAATCAATCATATTATTTAAAAAACTACTTAAAGTGGCATGTTCTTGTACAAACTGAAGGTCATCAAGGTTTTTCAGTAATTGAACATGACCATCGAGCCAACCTTTAGGGTCAAGAATTTTAAATCCTAGAGAATTTAAAATACCTGGTGTATGAATCAAACGCTTCGGTAAACCTGAGTAGATACGTTCCTGTAGCTTCTTATTGCGAGAAATAGTGTTATTTATGGTTCGGTAGAGTTTTCCAATATAACCAGAAGCATAACTATCAATTGGACTACCTAATACTATAAGGTTTTTGACATAATTTGGATGATTATGCGCTGTATATAAAGTAACGAATATACCTGCCATGCTCCACCCGTGTAAAGAAATTTGGTCACTGCCTGAATGGGTGCGAACAAGTTCTATAGCTTTAGGAATAAAATTTTCTATAAATGATAAAAAGTTAAGATGTCTATCTTTAAAGCCCAAACGTCCCCAATCGACTAGATATACGTCAAAACCTGCATTTTGAAAATATTTTACAAGCGAACGATAAGGATATAAATCATAGATCGCCATATTAATTGCTAGGGGAGCAACAAACACTAATGGTTCTTTAAAACGCTTCTGGGTAGCCGCATAGTAACGAACACGGGTTTGATTGAATTCACCAATTACTTCAAACGGAGTGCTTTGTGACAATACTAATGTTTGAGGACGAAATAGTCGGGTAGAGAGGTGCTTGATTTGACTTTGTTCTGGGACAAGGGACTTTAAGCGTTTCATCTTGTTTTACCAACTATACTAAAGATTGATTGAAGTCTAAGCGATAATTTTCAGGTTTACCTTGACCTTAAATACCTTAGACACTCAAAATGATGATAGTTTTTAGTACATGACCAGTAAAGGCGCACATTTAATGAACCAGACTGATGATTTAGAATACCAACTTGATACTTTAGCCATTCGTACCGGACATACTCGTAGTTTTGAAGGTGAGCATGGCGAACCAATTTTTTTGACTTCATCTTTTGTATATGAAAACGCTGCTGAAGCAGCTGCAAAATTTTCTGGTCAAGTTCAAGGAAATATCTATTCTCGTTTTACCAATCCGACTGTATCAATGTTTGAAAAACGCCTAGCAGCTTTAGACGGGGCTGAGCGAGCGGTTGCAACAAGTTCTGGAATGGGCGCGATTTTGTCAGTTGCTATGGCATATTTAAAAGCGGGTGATCATGTTATTTGCTCAAGAGCAGTATTTGGTTCAGTCGTTGCCTTGTTTGAAAAATATATTGCCAAGTTTGGTGTAGATATTACATTTGTTGATTTATGTGATTTGGATGCATGGAAAAATGCAGTACGTCCAGAAACTAAACTTTTATTTGTTGAGTCGCCATCGAATCCATTAGCTGAGATTGCGGATATTCAAGCACTTGCAGATATTGCCCATGCGCATGGTGCCTTACTTGCAGTTGATAATAGTTTTTGTACGCCGGTTTTACAGCAACCATTAAAATTTGGTGCAGACCTTGTGATTTACTCTGCAACTAAATATTTAGATGGGCAAGGGCGGGCATTAGGTGGGGCTGTTGTCGGTAATCATCAACTGCTAGAAGAAGTTTTTGGTGTTGTTCGTACACTTGGACCATCTATGAGTCCGTTTAATGCCTGGGTGTTCCTAAAAGGTCTAGAAACTTTACGCTTACGCATGAAAGCACACTGTGAAAGTGCTCAAATTCTTGCAGAATGGTTATCTACTCATGAAAAAATAGAAAAAGTTTACTACGCAGGCCTTTCAGCTCATGAAGGACATGAACTTGCTGCAAAACAGCAAAAAGGTTTTGGAGGGATTGTTTCTTTTGTAGTTAAAGGTGAGCGTGAAGGCGCTTGGAAAGTAATTGATAACACCAAATTTATTTCTATTACCGGTAATTTAGGTGATGTGAAATCAACGATTACCCATCCTGCGACCACAACGCACGGCAAACTTTCTGCTGAAGCAAAACAAGCAGCAGGTATTCAAGAAGGTCTAATCCGTGTTTCGGTTGGTTTAGAAGATATTAACGATATTATTGGTGATATCTCACGGGGATTAGATTTAATCTAATTAATTTATATATTTAAGACTAAGCCATACTTATTTAAGTGTGGCTTTTTATTCATAGCATTGTTACTTACATACAACGAATGAAATAAAAAGACTACATTTTGTTATAAATGACTCTAAAATCACAACGTATAAAAGTTCTAAATTTAATAAAAATAACAAAGTGAGTTTTTTAACCATGCTTAAACCTATAATTATATTAGTCGCTATAGGGGCAATTGGTTTGGTTGGATACGGAGTATTTGCCCAAAAGGACGAACCGACTCAGATTAGCGAAACTGTATTGTTAATTAATGATGCGAACAAATCAGTTGAAGATGCAGATCATTCCATAGAAAAGGCAAATGCCTCTTTTCAAAAAATGCCTTTAAATGAATACAAACCAGACAATAAAAACCTTCAAGCTTCACAATAGTTTCACTTAAATTTTAGAACTGGCTCTAAGCGTAAAAAGTTTTACACAGAAAACTTTAAACGGATGAATTAGCGAAAATAGTTTCATAGATAGCAATAGAAAACATTAATTTATTGTGTCAGAATTACAGATTAATTTTGATTTAAACGTAATGACCTCAATGATCTTTGTGATGAGTTGAGTGATTAAAAGAGTTTAAGTTCTGAAGTGTTATGTGACTATCAATTATATTTGATAGAGATACGGAGTTAGGTTTATGAATATCAATATGCTCATGCAGCAAGCGCAGCGCATGCAAAAAGATATGGAATCAAATATAAAAAAGGCCAAAGAAGAGCTTGCTCAAACTGAAGTACACGCTGAAGCGGGTGGTGGTTTGGTTAAAGTAACCATGACTGGTCGTTATATCGTAAAACGTATCGAAATTAATCCAGAATTGCTTCAAGATGAACCAGACATGATTGAAGACTTAATCGCAGCTGCGGTGAATGATGCTGTGCGTCAAGCCGAAGTAGTTTCTGAAGAAAAAATGCAAAAAGCTAACTCTGGTATGGGTTTACCTCCTGGTTTAGCGGGCATGTTCTAAGGAAATTCAGTGTTTAGTGATAGATTTGAACAACTCGTTCAAGCTTTACGTATTTTGCCTAGCGTTGGACCGAAGTCGGCTCAACGTATGGCTTTACATCTTTTGATGAAAAATCGTGAAGGTGCATTTGCTTTAGCGCATGCTCTACATGAAGCATCAAGTTATATTCATGAATGTAGTGTTTGCCACTCTTTAACTGAGCACGAAATTTGTGATATTTGCGCTTCAACAGAAAGAGATGATCAACTGCTATGTGTGGTTGAATCTCCGGCAGATGTTATGGCAATTGAACAAAGTGGTAGTTTCCGTGGTAAATACCATGTATTGGGTGGGCATCTTTCTCCATTAGATGGGATTGGGCCAGAGGAAATAGGTATTCCTTACCTAATTCAACGCTTAAGCCAAGGCACTATCGAAGAAGTCATTTTGGCAACTAACGCCACTGTAGAAGGTCAGGCGACAGCGCACTATTTGGTTGAAGCGACGAAACATTTACCTATTCATATGACACGTATTGCTCAAGGTGTACCTCAAGGTGGTGAGCTTGAATATGTTGATAGTCATACATTAAGTCAAGCGGTGCATAACCGTATGCGTATGAAATAAGTACTTCGGTGCTTATTTCAAAGATTTTTTAAAATAAAAATTTTATTATTAAAAAATCTTTTTAAAAGACAAAAACATATTTTTAAAAAATTACTGAGTGAATATATAAATTAAAAAAAGCCGTTAGTAAAAATAAATTTTTATAAGGATCTTAAATTGAAAAATTTAAAATAATGATCAAAAAATTATCTCTTTTTTGGAAAATTGTTCAAAAATAGATTATTCATCATGGATTCAGTAGCATTTTTCTATTGCTATGTTATATATACCAGAGTTTAAAGCACTCTTTGCAGTTACTTGAGAAAGCATGTTTCAGTTTATCCAACAGCAAACCGAATTGGTTGATGTCCTTCAACAAATGGATCAATGTTCAACGTACGGACTTGATACAGAATTTATTAAGGTTGATACCCTTTGGCCTAAACTTGGAGTATGTCAAGTTAATGTTAACGGAAATGTATATTTGCTGGATGGCGTGTCGTTAGACTTAAGAGATTTTTGGAAAAAAATCTTTGTTGCTCAACAAAATATTTTTCATGCATGCGGTGAGGATATTGATTTAATCTATCATTATGCCGATGAACAAAATCTATTAAATGTTTTTGATACCCAAGTTGGACTTTCTTTTTTAGGGCATGGTTTACAAGTCAGTTATCAAGGTGCTTTAAAGCTTTGTTTAGAAATCGACATTGAAAAAGATCAAACTCGATCAGATTGGTTAGCAAGACCTTTGTCACCTCAACAGTTATGTTATGCTGCAAATGATGTCCTATACCTTATGCAGTTAGCAAACCATATTAAGGACCAGCTTAAGCAAAAAGGTCTTTATGAGTGTGTTCTTGAAGACTGCCGCAGTTTAACCAAAGAAATTATTAGTGAAACACCAACACCATTACTCTATACAGATGTAGGTAATTATCGACACTCACGCCGTCAATTAATGCAATTGCAAAATTTAAGTGAATGGCGTGAACATATAGTTAAAGCAACCAATCAACCACGTAGTTTTATCCTTAGAAATTCTACAATGATTGATTTGGTTGAAAAAAATCCACGTAATAATTTCCAGTTATCACAAGTAAGAGATATCCGTCCCAATGTTGTTCGTGAATATGGCAAAATTATTCTGGATCTTTTGAAGGATTTACCAGTAGAAGGGCAATGGCCAGCTAAAATTGCTAAACCTTTTAAAATTACATCAAAAGAAACATTAGATAAAATGGATGCATTAATTGCAAACTCAATAGAGCAGACTTCCATTCCGAAAGAAGTTTTACTTCGTAAGAAATGGTTAAATGCAATTCATCAACATGTACTTTCTAAAGGTGATGAACAAGACTTACCTGACTATTTGTTAGGTTGGCGCTATGAATTACTCACTAAACCTCTTATTGAGCTATTTACAGAAGAGAAAGCAAGTCTCTTATTTTAAATTTAAATAGGTGTTTTTAGTTTAAATGCACTTTGTATTTAAAAAATATTTTATTTGATTAATATTTATTCAACTTCTTGTATTTAATCTTGCTTTAAAAATAAGCCTTTTTATAAGGCTATCTTTATAAACTTAAATTTTTGTTTAGTTATACTTTATATATTTAGGTTGTTTTGAAGTTTAAATACTATAAATATGAGTTCATCTTAATTTTATATGATTATGCTGAATTAAATTAACTTTATGCGTGAGAAAAATTCAATTGCGTATATATACAGGTCTGTATATTCTTAGCAACAAGAAAAACAATTTCAAAATAAACAATATATAACTATAAGTTTGTTTCGGTGCAGAAATATAGAGGCCTTCTCGGGGAGAGGAGGCCTCTAATTTTATATATAAAGTCTTAAAAAGTTTTTAAAATCAATAATAAGTTAATATTTAGATTAATTTTTTATGTTATAAATGAAAGTTACTAATAACTAGAGAGATAAACATGACTAATAATTTTAATGCTGAACAGGCAAGAAAAAATGCTAAAGATGTCAAAATAGACCAAGCAATATTGTTGGAAAAAATCTTATCTGGAACTGAGCAAGTCTCGAAAGAAGGTAAACGTCGAGCAGTGTTTCAATTTCCAATAGATGCTTTGCATCCTGAACATATTACGCAAGTAGAGGAAGAGCTAAAGACACGAGGTTTCAACGTTTCAACCAATATTGATCAGTCTGGTACAACCGTCAGTATTGAAGTCAGTTTCTAAGCTTTAATCTATTCAAACGCCCATAGATTAGGGCGTTTCTTATAATTTTTTACAATCTAAATTTATAAAAATCAATATATTGTTTGACAGGTTTATGCTTCTTCTGTAGCTTTACTTTTTGAGTGGAATATGGATATGAACTTCCAAACAATACTTTCATCTTTCAAAAATCAATCGACTGGTACAGATGCATTTAAAAACTTAAAAAATGCGTGTGAGCAGTATCTTAAGCAATCTTCAAATTTAAATGAAAAAGCCGCAGCTTATCTTATTTATGGGTTTGCTCGTAGTTATGTCATTTTATATGAAGATGAAGCGGTAACTACCGAGTTTGCACAAGCTTCTAAAGAAACATTAATGAATTACATGAATCATTTAAATGAAGCCTTACTTACTGAAAACCACAGCACAATTTTGAGTGCCTTAAATCAGGTGAGTAATGACTATATGCAGGGCTCAAGAGTCTTTTAAAACTTTTGATTAACTTATTGATAAGATACTTCTTTAGTCCTTAACTTAACTAAAGAAGTATCCAGTAATAATTTTAATGTGATTTTTTCTTGCCGCCACCATCTTGTTTATTGACAGTAGACCATGCGATACGTTCAGCTTCTTCTTGAGAATGACCTCTATCTACTTCACTCTCAACAATATGTTTAGCCTGACGCTTTTGTTTTGCTGTGTAAGATGATTTGTCGCCACGAGACATAGTTAAGACCTCCATATTTTCTTTTAAGATCTTTTATTATTGAAACACATTCGAATTTAAAATCGGTTAAATAATGTCTTATCGTGTATGCATACTTTGAATCTTTTTTAAATCTTATTTTAACTTTTATTGAAAATAAATTTATTATTTTCAATTCTTTAAGATAATTTTAATTTGTTTAAGACTAAGTTTATTGTTTTCAAAATGTAATTTTTTCATTTTGTAAAAGTTGATAAAAAGCTTTTTTATGTAAAATTAATACGTTAATAAAGGTTGGAAAATTTAAAACTTTAGAAAATTAAAAGTTATTTATCGACCTTAATGATTGTTGTGAGTTAATATTTCGCGAGAAAAGAAAAAACGACTGATGCGTAAACAAACCTACGTGTGTCTGTTGTTTTTTTTCATGTATGCTGTCCTTAGTTCAAGAGTTGATTTGAAATGCACTGTGATATTTATAGATCGAGCAAAAAAGATGAAATGTACATTTATATTGCTCGTCCAAACTATCCTGATGATGCGGAGCAAGCTGATCCGTTTGAAAAAGTTCCAGAAGCTGTTTTACAAGCATTTGGTCGTGCAACGTTTGTCATGCATTTAGAATTGGCTCCAACACGTAAATTAGCGCGTGTAAATGTTTTACATGTTCTAGACTCATTACAAACAAAAGGTTTCTTTATTCAGATGCCGCCAGAAGGGTTAATTAACCCAAATGCAGTTGAACCAGAGGGCTTACGTGGTGCGTGAAGATCAAGCTGGAGTTCTAAATCAATTACTTTCTTCTCTCGATGCAGTTCCTGAGGAGATCATTGCTTTAACAGCTTATGGCGTTGGCGCTATTATTGCTTTGTGGTGTTGGTGGCGTTTAATGCGCCGCCTACCTGCTACTTTTGGCGCAATAAGCTGGTTAGTTGTTTTTGCCATTTTGGTGACACCAACCGTTTCGGAAGGTCCTAATGCATCTGTAGCTCCAGCTATTTTTGGGCTATTGTTTGGTGTGTTAACTAAAGACAGTCCTTTAATCTGGTCAAATTTATCCTTAATTCTGTTTGTAATCGGTCTAGGTTTGCTTATTGGCTATTGTTGGTCAAAATATACAACAAACAAAAGCATGCGTTCCATCTAACCATTGAAATAGAAAAATAAGGTCTCTACATGTCTGCTGATACCCAACATTTTACCGGTACAGATCAATATATCGCGACTGATAGTCTTAAACTTGCTGTAAAAGCAGCCCGCGCTTTGCAAAAGCCTTTATTGGTTAAAGGTGAGCCGGGTACAGGTAAAACTTTACTTGCTGAGCAAGTGGCACAAAGCCTTGGTTTAAAACTCATTACTTGGCATATCAAGTCAACAACTAAGGCACAGCAAGGCTTATACGAATACGATGCTGTGTCTCGTTTGCGTGACAGCCAACTTGGTGATGATCGTGTTTACGATATTAAGAACTATATTAAGCCCGGTAAATTGTGGGAAGCTTTCACCAGTGAAGAGCGATGTGTGCTTTTAATTGATGAAATTGATAAGGCAGATATTGAGTTTCCAAATGACTTGTTACATGAACTTGATAAGATGTCTTTTTATGTTTATGAAACAGGCGAAACAATTACTGCTACTCAACGTCCAATCGTAATTATTACTTCAAATAACGAAAAAGAATTACCAGATGCGTTCTTGCGTCGCTGCTTCTTCCACTATATTGAGTTTCCAGATGAAGCAACGATGCGCGAAATTATCTCGGTACATTTCCCAAATATCTCTGCGACTTTGGTAAATGAAGCTCTGCAAGTTTTCTTCAAACTCCGCGAAATTCCTAACTTGAAGAAACCCCCATCTACATCTGAACTGATCGATTGGTTGAGTCTGCTTATGGCAGATGATATGCCAGAAGATGTACTACGTAATCGAGATACATCAAAAGCTATTCCACCTTTGTATGGCGCACTCATTAAAAACGAACAAGATGTGCAACTGCTTGAACGTTTGGCTTTCATGTCGCGACGTTAAAGGAGGGAATAACCCATGTTTGTGCGGTTATTTTACACCTTACGAAAATATGGTGTTCCAGTCACGACCCGTGAATTGATTGACTTAAATCGTGCGGTGAGTGAAGGTTTAGTTTTTGCCGATCAAGAAGAGTTCTATCAACTTGCTAAAACAATTTTAGTTAAAGATGAACGCTTTTTTGATAAGTTCGATCGTGCCATGAAAGATTACTTTGATGGCATAGAAACCTTTGATATCGATGAATTACTCAAGCAAGTCCATAAACTACCAAAAGACTGGTTCGATTTAGAGCTTTTAGAAAAGCATTTAACACCAGAGCAAAGAGCTGAGCTTCAAAAAGCGGGTTCTTTAGAAGAACTGATGAAAATGCTAGAAGAGCGTTTACGTGAACAGCATAAAAAACACCAAGGTGGTAACCGTATGGTTGGCACAGGTGGAACTTCACCTTTTGGTGCTTTTGGTGACCATCCGGAAGGCGTCAGAATTGGTGGACCGGGCCGTAAACGTTCGGCGGTTAAAGTTTGGGAACAGCGTAAATACCAAAATCTAGATGATGACCAAGTTCTTGGTACTCGCCAAATGCAAATTGCTTTACGACGTTTACGCAAATTTGCCCGCCAAGGCGCTGCCGAAGAGCTAGACGTTGACGGAACTATTCGAGAAACAGCCAAGCAAGGTATTCTTGATGTTCAAATGGTGCCAGAGCGTCGTAATCGAATTAAAGTGCTCATGTTGTTTGATGTGGGCGGTTCAATGGATGCTCATATTGCTCAATGTGAAAAGTTGTTTAGCGCGGCTAAAACTGAATTTAAAACACTTGAATACTTTTATTTCCATAACTGTCTTTATGACTATGTTTGGAAAGATAACTACCGAAGAACAGCGACTCGCATGAACACATGGGACTTGTTTCATACCTATGGACGTGACTATCGTGTAATTGTCGTAGGTGATGCCAGTATGGCACCGTATGAGCTGAAATCGGTAGGTGGCTCGGTTGAGTATATGAATGATGAAGCAGGTGAAGTTTGGTTACGTCGTCTACGTCAGCATTTTGATAAAACAGCATGGTTAAACCCTGAAACAGAAGGGTATTGGCATTACACCCAAACAATTGGTTGGATTAAAGAGATTTTTGAAAACCACATGTACCCCATGACTTTAAAAGGCATTGAAGATTTAACGCGTTACCTTTCTCGATAAACTTGATAACTTTAATAATTTAAAAAGAGGGATGATATGCAACATCAAATTAATGGTATTGCTTTACCAAATGAGCAAGGATTTTTTGGTGAGTATGGAGGGCAATTTATTCCTCCACATTTAAAAGAAGCAATGGATGAAATTAATGTTGCTTATGAAGAAATCCGCCATACACCAGAGTTTCAAAATGAATTATCAGATCTCTTTGCAAATTATGTAGGTCGTCCAAGTCCTTTATTTCATGCAAAACGCCTTTCAGAACAGTTAGGTGGTGCACAAATTTATTTAAAGCGTGAAGACTTAAACCATACGGGTGCTCATAAAATTAATCACTGTTTAGGTGAGGCTCTTCTTGCTAAGTATATGGGCAAAAAGAAAGTGATTGCCGAGACGGGTGCGGGTCAGCATGGGGTTGCTTTGGCAACAGCATGTGCTTTAGTGGGTATTCCATGTGAAATTCACATGGGTCAAGTCGATATTGAAAAAGAACACCCAAATGTGGTCAAAATGAAAATTTTGGGTGCTCATTTGGTATCGGTAACTCGTGGTACAGCAACCTTAAAAGATGCTGTAGATAGCGCATTTGAAGAATATTTAAAAGACCCTAAAAACTTTATTTATGCCATTGGTTCTGTGGTTGGGCCACATCCATTTCCAAAAATGGTTCGTGATTTTCAATCAATTATCGGTAATGAAATTAAAGAACAGACGCATCAACGCTTTGGTAAAAATCCAGATTATGTGGTGGCATGTGTGGGTGGTGGTTCAAATGCAATCGGTGCTTTCACAGCATTTTTAAATGATCCAGATGTAAGACTTGTTGGAGTTGAACCTGCTGGACATGGGCTAGACACAAATATGCATTCGGCAACCCTAACATTAGGTAAACCGAGCCAAATTCATGGTATGGCATGTTATGTACTTGAAAATGAGGTTGGTGAACCATTACCTGTGCATTCTATCGCTTCAGGATTGGACTATCCTGGTGTTGGGCCACAACATAGTTTCTTAAAAGATTTAGGACGTGTGGAATATAGCACTGCAACAGATCAAGAATGTTTAGATGCGTTTATGACCCTATCACGAGTTGAAGGTATTGTTCCTGCACTCGAAAGCTCACATGCTGTGGCATGGGCAATACGTGAAGCGCCAAAGCTGCTGAAAGAAACCATGATTGTGGTGAATCTTTCTGGTCGCGGAGACAAAGATTCAGACTATGTGGCAGAAAAGCTTAAGCTTTAAGTCAACTAAACAAGAAAAGCGGTCAATCATAATGGCCGCTTTTTTGTTTTAGAGACTACAATACTACTACTTATAAACTTCATTATTTCTTAACTAAAACAAAGTATTCTAATTTTAAGTTGAGATTATTACAGATTGAGATGTAAAACACTGGTTCACAAGGCAAAGCGTTGCGTTGCTTTGTCTCACTCAGTAGAATAGTCACTTTGCAAAATTTGCCTTTGGAGACGCCTAAGTGGAGCGACCGACGATTAGCCCTGAACATTTACAGGAAGCTGCTGAAAATTTATCAACAATTCGAGATTTTATTCGTTTTGGGGTATCAGCATTACGTCAACATGATGCACATTTAGGACAAGGCACTGAAGATTATTTTGCAGAAAGCTCTGCATTAGTTTTACAAACCTTATCTCTTGAATGGTCAGCAGACTCAGAGATTTTAGATGCTAAACTTTTACCAAGTGAAAAAGCAGAATTCTTAAGCTTGTTGGAGCGTCGTATTAATGAGCGTATTCCAACTTCTTATTTGTTAAATTTAGCTTACTTCTTCAATAAGCCATTTTATGTCGATGAGCGTGTGCTTATTCCTCGTTCACCAATTGCAGAATTAATTGAGCAACGTTTTGCACCATATTGCTTAGATGAAAATGGTCAAATGCGTGAAGCACTTAACAACTTACCAGAAAATAGCAAGCCTAAGACACCGCAACGTATTTTAGACATGTGTACGGGTTCTGGTTGTATTGCAGTGGCTTTAGCTTATGCTTATCCAGATGCAGAAGTCGATGCAACCGACATTTCTAAAGAAGCTTTAGAAGTAGCATCAATTAACGTTGAACATCACAATAAACAATATCAAGTTGCGTTACTTGAATCTGACTTGTTTGCCAAAATTCCAGCTGAAAATCAGTACGATTTAATTGTAAGTAACCCGCCGTACGTTGATGCCGAAGATATGGCTGACTTACCGGAAGAGTTTTTACATGAGCCTGAACTTGCATTAGCAGCAGGTCAAGATGGTTTAGACTTGGTTCGTAAAATGTTAGCTCAAGCGGCAGATTACTTAACGGAAGATGGTTTAATTGTAATTGAAGTCGGCAACTCTGAATGGGCTATGCGTCAGAACTTCAATAAAGTTGAGTTTAACTGGCTTACTTTCCAAAAAGGTGGTTCAGGCATTTTTGCGTTGACTGCTGAACAATGTCGTCGTTATAGAAAACTATTTGCAGAACAAGCTTAAGGAGTTGTACGTATGGCAGGGAACACTATTGGACAACTCTTTCGTGTGACTACATGCGGTGAATCGCATGGGGTTGGTTTAATGGCAATTGTTGATGGCGTGCCGCCAGGTCTTGCATTAACCGAAGAAGATCTGCAAATAGATTTGGACCGTCGTAAGCCGGGTACATCAAAATTTGCGACTCAGCGTAAAGAGCCTGATCAGGTTGAAATCATTTCAGGTGTATTTGAAGGTAAGACGACTGGTACTCCAATTGGTTTACTCATTCGCAATACAGACCAAAAATCGAAAGATTATGGAAATATTGCGCAAACCTTTAGACCGGGTCATGCGGATTACACTTATACACAAAAGTATGGTTTTCGTGATTATCGTGGTGGTGGTCGTTCAAGTGCTCGTGAAACTGCTATGCGTGTTGCAGCGGGTGCTATTGCAAAGAAATATTTAGCAGAAAAATTTGGTGTCTTGATTCGTGGTCATGTGACTCAAATTGGTAATGAAGTTGCTGAAAAACTAGATTGGAATGAAGTTCCAAATAATCCTTTTTTCTGTGGCGATGTAGATGCTGTTCCTCGTTTTGAAGCATTGGTTACGTCTTTACGTGAACAAGGTACAAGTTGTGGCGCTAAGCTAGAAATTTTAGCTGAGAAAGTTCCTGTAGGTTGGGGCGAGCCTGTTTTTGACCGTTTAGACGCTGATATTGCACATGCAATGATGAGTATTAATGCAGTTAAAGGCGTTGAAATCGGCGATGGTTTTGCTGTAGCGGGACAGTTCGGACATGAAACACGTGACGAATTGACTAGTCATGGCTTTCTGGCGAATCATGCTGGTGGTATTTTAGGTGGTATTTCAAGTGGTCAAACCATTCGTGTAGCAATTGCACTAAAACCGACTGCAAGTATCACAACTCCAGGTAAAACCATTAATTTAAATCGTGAAGATACCGATGTGTTAACTAAAGGCCGTCATGATCCGTGCGTGGGCGTTCGAGCAACTCCGATTGCGGAAGCAATGTTAGCAATTGTGCTAATGGATCATTTTTTACGTCATCGTGCACAAAATGCCGATGTTGTTCCTCCATTTGCACCAATTGAACCATAGTTCTAGGTCTGGTTAAGTAAAAAAAGCCACATAATTTAAAGTATGTGGCTTTTTTATTGAGAGCAATTTTTTAATTAAATATATATCTTCTAACTAATTATTAGGTTAAATCTACGATTTGTTCTTGATTTACAGCAATTTGATACTGATTACGGCCATTTGTTTTTGCCTGATAGAGCGCATGATCAGCACGACTAACAAAAGCAGAAATTGAATCATTTAAACGTGGAATTGTTGTTGCCACACCCGCACTAATGGTTACGTATGGTGAAACACTGCTACATGGATGAACAATGGCGATTTTTTTAATTGCATTCATTAATCTTTCGACTTGAATTTGAGCTTGTTGTGCATTCGTCATAGGGAAGAGCAGCAAGAACTCTTCGCCGCCATAGCGAGCAACTAAATCTCCACTACGAGCAGCAATTGAAGAAATAGCAGTCGCAATATCTTTTAAACACTGATCGCCTTTAAGATGTCCTAAGGTATCGTTATAGGGTTTAAAGAAGTCGATATCAACCATCATAATAGTCAGTGGTGTTTCATGGCGCAGTGCACGACGCCACTCATTGTCAAGTGTTTCATCAAGATAACGTCGGTTAGCAAGTCCGGTTAAAGCATCTTGTTGTGAAAGCAAAGACAACTGCTGCGCTTGTTGCATGAGTTCAATACGGTTGAGTTCAATCATACAGTTTTGTAAATAGTTTTCACGGTGCTGACGGTCTGTAGCGTAGGCAAGCGTCATTCCTAAGAAACTACTAAACGTATATGTGCGGTTCAAAAATGTCCAATCTATATCGCCTTTTACATAGGTACTGACTAAAATACCAACAAGCCCACCGACCCATCCTGCAATGATTGCAGTATAAAAGCGCATACCTACCGCCCCGTAGATAATCACAATTGCATACATCATTGCTGCATGAAAAAGAACATTATCTTGGCCATTTTCTAAAACGTTAATTAAAATAAATGTTATGGCAACTGCAGCAGCAGATCCAATTCCGACATAATAATCAAACCACTGATTTAATTTTTTAATAAATGATAAAATCCATGCGATTAAAACAATTATGCCTACCCAAGAATAATAGCTTAACCAGGATAAAACTTGGTCGGTTGGTAAAACTTGGTATATACCAAAGCTTAAAAATAAATATAATATTAAAATAATAGGTGCTCTATAGCGAAACTCATAGGCTGCACCATTTTGATATTGAAAACGATAGATCGTTTCAAGTTGCTTTGGAAACCATACGAAATTCAATCCGCGTGTGGTTAATAAATCTATTTGTTCCTGTCCCAATATATTGGAACCTTGCAACTTCATAATTAATGCTCTCTATATTGGAAGTTGGCATAAAATGCGACTTGTTTTATTAAAGTTCCATCTAAAAGTATTGGTTATATAATGTGTGGTTTATTCAAAAATAATAATACAGATTTTTTAAAAAAGTAATGATTTTTATAGGCCCTTATTGTGATAAAAATCACGACATTTCAATGATTAGCGTCACAATTATCTAAAGATTCAAAACCTTTGAGAAAAAATTACAAATGGTCGATTAAAGATTGTATCTTTATCATTTTCGGATAGACTTATAGCCGTGAAGTACAGATGATTGCTGTCATATAAATAGGAAAATTAGCAATGACTGCTCTAAATCAATATGGAATGAGTTTAGAAATTACGCCGCATAATGGATGGTCTCAGCGGTTTTGGGAGGATCTTTTACCAGTGAAGGAGCGGGTGAGTAAACATCCGTTTTTTACGGAAATGGCCAATGGGGGATTGAGCCTAGAAAGTTTCCGTTATGCTTTACTTAATTTCTATCCATTGGTAGCGCATTTCCCGTCATATATGGCTGGTGCGTTAGCTAAAGCAACTGCTTTTGCAGAACCAGGTGTAACAGAAACACGAGACTGGTTAATTCAGAATATTAAGGTCGAAGAGCGCCATTTACAGTGGTATCGTGATTGGGCTAAAGGTTTTGGATTAACTGTAGAACAGCTTGATAGCGTGCGGCCCCCAGCTGCAATGAATGCTGTGAATCACTTTTTATGGAATATGAGTCATCGCGGTAACTTGGCTGAATGTTTGGCTGCGACCAATTTGGCAATTGAATGGGCGACAGGTGATTGGTCTATTCAAGTTTATAAAGGTATTCACGCTTATACAGATCATCCTGAGGTCACTATTGATAAACGCTCTTTAGCATGGTTACGTGCTCATGCTCATTATGATGATTTACATCCTTATGAAGCCATGGAGTTGATTAAGCGGTTGTCAAATGAACGTCCTGATTGGCAGCAAAAAGCATTTCATGCGGCGGAAGAAGGGCTGCGATATTATGAATTAGCTTTAGATGATTGCTATAGAGTACAGCTGCAAGCCTCTGCTTGATCTCATTTAAAAGAGGGAGAATATTGTTAGATATTCTCCCTTTTATTTTATTCAAGCAATTTTAAGAGCTTTGCCCGATAAGGCGTTTCTTCAGGCAGAAGCTCAAGTAAGCGTTCAACGGCATCAACACGGTCAGGAACGCGGCTAACCACACGTAATAGTTGGTCTACATCATCAATTTGATAGATAACATGACTCAAGCGGGCATCAAAGCAATCTCTCCAAGCACACAAAAATGGACTTTCTGATTTGGCTAAAAAACTACCTCTATACAGTGTTAAAGTGGTTGCAGTAAAACCTAAGTTTAGTGCTTGTTCAGCCATGAGAAAGTCACATTGAATTTCACAGTTAAGTCTATATGGTCGTGACTCGATAACATCGGGAATCAGGTTTCGAAGCTGTGAAAGCTCGGCTTTTAGTGTAGTGGTACTCACTGGCCGATCGCCATATAAGGCATAGTGAAGCTCTTCTAGGTTTATGCCTTCCGGGCATAAAGCAAGAATACATAAAATTTCGATTTGGCGCTGCGTGAGTGTTAAACCATGTTGGTTATATTGAACTTTAGGTGTGCCTAGCGCCTTAATATATAAAATGTTCTTTTGATGAAGTTGAATGGCTTGTTTTACAATATCTGCACAGCGCTCAACCGCTAAAATTCCCAGTGAATTATGCTTTTGATACTTAGTTGATAAGTTCATAATGCCATAAAACTGACCTGTGTTTGCATCGGTGATAGGCGCTGCATAACATACCCAATCTCTAACGCTGTTCATCTGATTTTCATGTGAATAAACACAGCTTGCTGAATGTGTATTTAGGGCAAGACCAATTGCATTTTGACCAACTGCTTGAGTTGACCATTGTCCACCTTCAACAAAATGGACTTGTTCAGCAGATGAACGCATAGGTGTACTACTCCATGTCCAGAGTAAAGTACCATGAGGGTCAGTTACCCCAATTGCCATATCTGCATCTTCAGCAATATGCATCAAATTTCTATGGCACTCTTGGATTGAACGACCAAATAAGGAATGTTGCCATTCCTGATCTAGATCAAATATAGGAGCCGCATCTAGATCGAGTGACGGCTTTTTTCCTAAACAAGGTGTTTCCGAGATTGTTTCCGGTCTAAAGAAAGACGGAAGGTTGTCTGTAGAAGGCAATAATAATTGTTTTGACATATCCATATCGAAGTTCCTTTATCGTTGAAATGGCGTATCCGTGGCCGCTCAACAGGTTTAGCTTTCTTATTGTGACTATTTCCTTGTTATTTCATTTACCTTAAATAATTTTAAACAGTTTGACTATTATCCTATTGGGTAAGTTTTGTTATTTCGCCTCGTCCTATGACAAAACGTCCTCTCTTGAAAATGGCTTTGGTGAAGGTTCACCGAAATATTGCCGATCGGCAAAATAGCTAGAACGGACCATTGGTGCACTCCAGATATTTTTAAAGCCTAAACGCTTGCCATGCTGTGTGTATCTTTCAAATTCTTGTAAATTCACAAACCGGTGAATAGGGGCATGTGATTTAGAGGGCTGTAAATATTGTCCAATAGTCACTAAATCTACATCATGATCTTTTAAATCATTGAGTAGAGCAATAACCTCAGCTTCAATTTCCCCTAACCCTACCATTAGGCCGCATTTAGTTTTGATATCTGGACAGTATTTTTTAAAACGTTTTAATAAATTTAATGAATGCTGATAGTCCGAACCGGGACGCATCGCTTTATATAAACGCTGTACTGTCTCAATATTATGATTAAACACATCGGGTGGTGATAAGCTTAATGTAGAGAGTGCTGTTTCTAAACGGCCACGAAAGTCTGGAACTAAAATTTCAATTAGCGTGTCTGGACAACGGTTTCTGATTTCTTCAATACACTTCACAAAATGTGCTGCGCCACCATCGTGTAGATCATCACGGTCTACAGAGGTAATGACTACATATTTTAAGTTTAGATTAGCGACCGTCTCAGCTAGATGTTTAGGTTCATTTTCATCTAAAGGCATTGGACGACCATGTGCTACATCGCAGAAAGGACAACGTCTTGTACAAATATCTCCCATAATCATAAAGGTTGCCGTACCACCACCAAAACATTCAGGTAGATTTGGACATGCGGCTTCTTCACAAACACTATGTAGCTTTTGTTGGCGTAATAAATTTTTGATACGTTGAATTTCTTCGAAATCAGTTATTTTTGCTCGAATCCATTCAGGTTTTTTAGGTAATTCTTCGGTAGGTAAAATTTTAATAGGAATACGAGAAACTTTATCTATTCCTCTTAATTTAATACCTGTTTCTATTTGCCTTTTTAAGTCCATATATAAAATTCCATTTTATATTAAATAAATTTGCAACTAGACTGTTTATAATAAAAACCTTATTTATATAAACAAAAAAATAAAGAATTTATTAATGCGTATAGTGCACAGCAAATATTATAAATTAATAAAGGTTGGTTAAAGGTTTGTTTTGCAATCATATGAAATTTATTAAAATATTTTAATTTTATTTTTGCTGGTTAAGTTTGTGAAAAATAAAAAATAATAGCTAAAAAACTTATTTAAAACTTTTTAGTCTAATAGCATATTAAATTAAATTGAGCTTTATTATTTATAGCGAAATATATAAGACTCGCTGAAACTTGGTTGATTTTTAATAATCAAGATAATAAAGGAAAAGGATATGCAATTAACGGAAGAGCAATTACTCGCAGCATATAAGCGCATGCGTGATATTCGTGAATTTGAAGATCGACTTCATGAAGAAAATACCAATGGTGATATTCCAGGCTTTATTCACTTATATAGCGGAGAAGAAGCTGTAGCAGTCGGGATTTGCGAAAACTTAACCGACAAAGACTATATCACTTCAACACACCGTGGACATGGACACTGTATTGCAAAAGGCTGCGACATTCACGCCATGATGCTGGAAATTTTCGGTAAAGATGATGGGCTGTGCCGTGGAAAAGGCGGTTCTATGCATATTGCCGACTTAGATAAAGGTATGCTCGGTGCCAACGGAATTGTGGGTGGTGGACCTCCTTTAGCAATTGGTGCAGCTTTGACAGCAAAAACCTTAAAGACTGGTGGCGTCGGACTGTCTTTTACAGGTGACGGCGGCTCAAACCAAGGCCTTACTTTTGAAGCGATGAACATGGCTGTTGTTCTTAAACTTCCAGTAATTTTCGTTTTTGAAAATAACGGTTTTGGCGAAGGTACTGGTCATGATTACGCGGTAGGAAGCAAAGACATTGCTGGCCGTGCAGCAGGCTTTGGTTTACCGGCAGTTAAAGTTGATGGTACAGACTTCTTTGCCGTCTATGAAGCCGCTCAAACTGCCATTGAACGCGCGCGCCGTGGTGAAGGTCCAAGCGTGATTGAAACCATCACAAACCGTTTTTATGGCCACTTCGAAGGTGATCCTGGCTTGATTCGTTCTAAAGAAGAAGTCGAGTTCATTAAAGAAAATAAAGATCCTTTGAAAATTTTCCGTGAGAAAGTCAAAGGCAAAATTGATGAAGCCAAACTAGACGAGATTGATGCAGCTTCAAAGGCAAATGTTGATGATGCCGTTGCAAAAGCCCGTGCTGCGGCATACCCAAAACCAGAACAACTCCTTACTGACGTCTATGTCTCTTACTAAAGGAATAGTAAAGATGCCAAATAAAAGTTTTCGTAATGCAATTAAAGAAGCCATTGAATCAGAAATGCGTCGTGATCCAACCGTATTTGTTGTTGGTGAAGATGTTCGCGGTGGACACGGCGGTAAAAATACTGAAGAAAACCAGTTAGAAGGTTTCGGTGGTGTATTGGGCGTAACCAAAGGCTTATGGACAGAATTTGGTTCGGAACGTGTTATTGATACGCCAATTACCGAGTCTGCAATTATCGGTATGGCCGCTGGTGCTGCAGCAACAGGTTTACGTCCTGTGGCCGATTTAATGTTTATGGATTTCTATGGCGTGTGTCATGACATGCTCTATAACCAAGCCGCTAAATTCCGTTATATGTTCGGTGGAAAAGCAAAAGCACCCATGGTTGTACGTGGCATGATCGGCGCAGGTTTTTCTGCAGCAGCTCAGCATTCTCAGTCACCGTATAACGTATTTGCTGCGGTTCCGGGCTTAAAAGTTGTAGTTCCATCTAGCCCATATGATGTGAAAGGGCTGTTAATTCAGGCTATTCGTGATGACGACCCTGTAGTGTTCTGTGAACATAAAATGCTCTATGACATTAAAGGCGAAGTTCCAGATGATGCCTATACCATTCCTTTTGGTGTGGCAAATTACACCCGTGAAGGGACAGACGTGACCATTATTGCTTTAGGCCTGATGGTACACCGTGCTAATGAAGTAGCAGACAAACTGGCAAAAGATGGCATTTCGGTTGAAGTAGTCGACCCTCGAACAATTTCACCTCTAGATGAAGAAGGAATTTTAGAGTCTGTTGCATCGACTGGGCGTGTGGTTATTGTGGATGAATCAGCAGCACGCTGTGGCTTTGGTCATGATGTTGCTGCCCTGATCGCCCAAAAAGGTTTCCACTATTTGAAAGCACCTGTTGAACTCGTAACGCCACCACATACGCCTGTTCCATTCTCTCCAGTTTTAGAAAAAGAATGGATTCCAAGTGTAGAGCGTATTGAGCAAGCTGTGCGAAAAACATTGGAGGCTTAGGATGAGCGAAATTAAAACGCTGGAGATCCCAAAATGGGGATTATCCATGGAAGAAGGCACGATCGCCCAATGGTTGATTAAAGAGGGCGATAGCTTTAATAAAGGCGATGAAATTTGTGAAATTGAAACCACAAAAATCGTCAATGTGTTAGAAGCGCCTTTTGCTGGAAAGCTCCGTAAAATTTTAGCGAAAGATGGTGATACTTTAGCTGTTGGTGGTCTTATTGCCGTATGTGCTGATAGTGAAGTTTCTGATGCAGAAATTGAAAAGTTTATCGCATCACTAGGTAGTTCAGCAGCTCAAGCACCCGAAGCACCTTCGAAGCAAAGTAAAGCAGAAACATCTGCACCTGTTGCTGAAAAAGCAGAACAGCCACAGACTGTAGCAGCTAGTGCTTCAGCTCCTGCAAAGGTAGCGAAAGATGACTACGCTGTACCAGAGTCATTACAAGGTTATCAAACATCTAATGAGTTGTTTGCAACGCCGCATGCCTTGAAGCTTGCAGAAAAACACAATGTAAACTTGGCAAAAGTCACAGGTTCTGGTCGTGAAGGACGTATTAGTATTCAAGACATCCAGAAGGCTGTACAGGCTGCTGGTGGTCAATGGCCTGATGTTAAGCAGCAAACTCAAGCTAAAGTGGTTAAATCTAGGGCCGATGATAGTCAAGTTTTAGCGACACCTGTAGCACGCCGTTTAGCAAAACAATGGGGCATTAACCTAAATGATTGCCGTGTTTCAGGTACTCGTGGCCGTGTCTGTAAAGAAGATGTTGAGGCAGTTTACTATCGTAATAACCCAACATCGGTAAATGAACAATCGACTCAATGTGCTGTTGCTCAACTACAATCGATAATTACGACTGTGGCGATGAATGGGATGCGTAAAGCGATTGCTTCACGGTTACAGGCTGCAAAACGTAACGCACCGCATTTCCGCTTGGTGGTCGATCTCAACGTAGAGGCTTTGCAAAAATTACGTAAGCAGATTAATGAGACTGTTCCACAAGTGAAACTTTCTATTAATGACATGCTAATTAAAGCAGCGGCGGCGGCACTGATTAAAGTACCTGAGGTGAATGTTCAATTTGATGAGGCGACTCAATCAATTTTACAGTTTTCTCAAGCGGATATTTCGGTGGCCGTAGCGATTTCAAACGGTTTAATTACACCAATTGTGAAAGCTGCGAATCAGAAGTCTTTAGCACAGATTTCCGATGACATGCGTGATTTGGCAACGCGTGCCAAGACTGGCAAGTTACAACCTGACGAGTTTCAGGGTGGGAGCTTTAGCATTTCAAACTTAGGAATGTTAGGTATTAAACAGTTCGACGCCATTATTAATCCACCGCAAGGTGCAATTATGGCATTAGGTGCTTCTGAATCACGTGCTGTTGTTGAAAATGGCAATGTAGTGGTTCGTGAGATTGTCACAGCGACATTGTCATGTGATCACCGAGTCATTGATGGCGCAGTTGGGGCGAAATTCTTGGCCAGCTTTAAGCAGTTTGTTGAAAACCCTGCTTTAATTTTGGTGTAGGAGAACCCGCATGTCAGAAGCTCAATTTGATTTAATTGTGATTGGCGCGGGACCGGGTGGATATGTGGCTGCAATTCGTGCAGCCCAGCTCGGGTTAAAAACCGCAATTGTAGAAGAGCAACATTTAGGCGGAATTTGTCTAAATTGGGGCTGTATTCCAACTAAAGCTTTGCTTGCAGGGGCAGAGCTTGCAAACCAGTTTAAACATGCTGGACAGTTTGGTTTTCAGGTATCCCAACTCGATTTTGATATCCAAAAGCTTGTGCAACATAGCCGACAAGTGTCAGCTCAATTAGTACAAGGCATCGATTACTTGCTGAAAAAGAATCAGGTGACTGTTTTTAACGGTCGCGCTCAGCTTACGGCAAAAGAAAAAATTGAAGTGACCGATGCTCAAGGTAATAGTCAGGCTTTGAGTACACCACATATCATTTTGGCAACTGGAGCTAAAGCTCGACATGTTCCTCAGCTTCCTGTCGATGGAACCTATGTCTGGAGCTATAAAGAGGCTCTTGTTCCAGAGCAGTTACCGAAAAGTTTACTGGTTGTGGGTTCAGGTGCAATTGGTAGTGAGTTTGCTAGCCTTTATCAAGATTTGGGATGTCAGGTGACATTAATTGATTTAGCCAAGCAAATTTTACCAACTGAAGATGCGGAAGTTGCTCAATTTGTCAGAAAGCAATTTGAACAAAAAGGAATGAAGGTCTTAACCGATGCTGTTGTTCAAAGTATTCAAATTGAAAATGATCAAGTCCACTGTGTAATTGAAACGGCAAATGACGTTCAAACGATTATTTTCGACCGTGTGCTTTCGGCAATTGGTGTACAGCCGAATACCACAGGGTTAGGACTAGAACGTTTAGGTGTAGAACTGAATCCACAAGGTTTTGTGGCAATTGATGACTATTGTAAAACCAATGTAGCAGGGCTTTATGCGATTGGTGACGTGGCTGGAGCACCGTGTCTTGCTCATAAAGCAAGCCATGAAGCCATGATATGTGTCGAGAAAATTGCTGGTGTAGCAAACGTACATTCACTCGATCGTAGCCAGATTCCGGGTTGTATTTTTACTCATCCACAAGTGGCGAGTATTGGTTTAACGGAAAACGTAGCAAAAGCTCAGAATTTACCTGTACGAATCGGCAAGTTTTCTTTAACTGCAAATGGTAAAGCTTTGGCAATTGGAGATGCGTCAGGTTTCGTTAAAACAGTGATACATGCAGAGACGGGTGAATTACTTGGTGCACATATGGTCGGCCATGAAGTGACCGAACATATCCAAGGATTTGCCATTGCGAAATATCTAGAAGCAACTGATGAAAGTTTAGCTCAAGTGATTTTCCCGCATCCAACATTATCAGAAGCCATGCATGAATCTATTTTGGCTTCAATGCAACGAGCGATTCATATGTAGAAATTCTACATTTACAGGAGTTGAACATGGTTAAGGGATTAAAAAATAAAGTCGTTTTAGTGACTGGGGCAGCTCAAGGCATTGGCCGTGGGATTGCCCTGCGCTTGGCGCAAGAAGGGGCACATATTGCATTAGTGGATATGAAACAAGATCGACTAAACGATGTGCAGCAGGAAGTTCAGGCTTTAGATGTAAATGCGAGCACATTTATTGCCGATGTCAGTGACCGCGAGCAAGTGTATGCTGCTATAAATCATGCTGAGCAGACACTTGGTGGCTTTGATGTCATGATTAATAACGCTGGAATTGCACAAGTTCAAGCGATTGCTGATATCACACCTGATGAATTTCAAAAAATTGTTGATATTAATATTGGTGGAGTGCTGTGGGGCATACAGGCTGCTGCTGCAAAATTTAAACAACGCGAACATAAAGGAAAAATCATTAATGCTTGCTCAATTGCTGGCCACGACGGGTTTGCTTTACTCGGTATTTACTCAGCAACCAAATTTGCAGTACGTGCTCTTACTCAAGCTGCAGCAAAAGAATATGCCAGTCACGGTATTACGGTAAATGGATATTGCCCCGGAATTGTCGGAACTGATATGTGGGTTGAAATCGATAAACGTTTTGCTGAAATTACCGGTGCTGCAATTGGTGAAACTTATAAAAAATATGTGGAAGGCATTGCTTTAGGTAGAGCCCAAACACCAGACGATGTAGCCGCATTAGTTGCTTTTCTGGCAAGTGAAGATTCGGACTATATTACGGGTCAATCCATTTTAACGGACGGCGGAATTGTCTATCGCTAAAATAACATCCTGATTTGAGGGAGATAATAATGAAAGCAGCACGTTTTTATGACAGAGGCGATATCCGTATTGAAGATATCCCTGAACCAGAAGTTACTCCCGGCACTGTAGGTATCAAGGTAGCTTGGTGTGGAATTTGTGGTACAGATTTGCACGAATTTATGGAAGGGCCAATTTTTATTCCACCGTGCGGACATCCGCATCCTATTTCAGGCGAATCTGCCCCGATTACTATGGGACATGAATTTTCAGGAGTGGTCTATGCCGTAGGTGAAGGTGTTGATGATATTGAAATTGGTCAGCATGTCGTCGTAGAGCCTTATATTGTGGCCGATGATGTACCAACTGGACCGGGCGATAATTATCATCTTTCTAAAAATATGAACTTTATTGGTTTAGGCGGACGTGGCGGTGGTTTGTCGGAGAAAATTGCAGTTAAACGCCGTTGGGTACACCCAATTTCCAATAAAATTCCACTGGATCAGGCAGCCTTAATTGAACCGTTATCGGTTGGGCATCATGCTTATGTGCGTAGTGGTGCAAAAGCTGGTGATATTGCACTGGTTGGCGGAGCTGGCCCAATTGGTTTATTACTTTCGGCAATTTTAAAAGCGAAAGGGCTTAAGGTTATCATTACTGAGCTAAGTGCAAAACGTAAAGAAAAAGCCAAAGAGTCGGGAGTCGCAGATTATATTTTAGACCCATCAGAAGTTGATGTTGTTTCTGAGGTCATGAAAATCACTAATGGCGATGGTGTTGATGTCGCGTTTGAATGTAGTAGCGTTAACAAGGTATTAGATACTTTGGTTGCGGCAGTGAAACCAACAGGCGTTATTGTTATTGTTTCGATTTGGAGCCATCCAGCATCAATTAATGTGCATAGTGTGGTAATGAAAGAGCTTGATGTGAGAGGCACAATTGCCTACGTAAATGACCACCAAGAAACTATTAAACTGGTCGAAGAAGGTAAAATAAATCTGGAACCTTTTATTACACAGCGCATCCAACTTGATGATTTGATTTCACAAGGTTTTGAAACCTTAATTCATAACAATAAATCAGCCGTTAAGATTATCGTACATCCATAAATAAGTACTTAAGCCTATAAAAAAGAGCGAATCATCGCTCTTTTTTATTAAAGTAAATTATTGTTTTTGGCTTCAATAATAGGAGGTAATGGCTGTCCTAAAGAGCTTAAAGACTCTCGCTCAATTAAGCGAACAATTGAATCGAGCGGTAAATCATTTTCTTGTAAACCAAAAGGTTCTTCAATTTGAGCACTTAAAGCATCTAGCCCTAAAAACATATAAGCAATTAAACCCACAATAAGCGGTGTCCAAATACCTAAAGCTGCTTCAAGGCTAAAAGGTAATATGAAACAAAAACAGTAAACAGCACGATGTAAAAGTACTGAATATGAGTAGGGTAAAGGTGTACCGGCAATACGGTCACAACCCGCTTGAATATTGCCTAACTCAACAATATGACGCGTCAGAATGCCGTAGATAATGTCACTAATTTCGCCGTCTTTTAGAGCCTTGACTAAATCTTTTTGAATATTTTCGAGTACAAATTGTGGTGCATTAATATGCTCATTTAAATAATCAAGTGAGGAGTTGTTTAAATAGGCATGTTCAAGAAATTTGGTTGGTTCAGCGGTTTGTTGGCGTAAGCGATCACGCAATAAATTGCTAAAAATTAAGACCTGATGAATTAAATGTTCACGTTGTTCATTGGATAAAACATGGCTGTCTCTAACAATATGTCTGGCATTGGCAATTAAAGCACCCCAAAGTTTGCGACCTTCCCACCATCGATCATAACAGGCATTATTTCGAAAACCCGTACAAATGGAAAGAATCACGCCAAAGATAGTAAATCCAATCGCGGGTACAGTAGGAATTTGAATCCAATGATAATAAGAGAGCCAGACCACACATGCTGAAATAAGTACAACAAAACTTAGTGCTGGTAAAACCTTGGGTAGAACAGTTCCTTTCCATGCAAATAAGAGTTTAAAAACGCTGCTTTTATCGCGAACAATCATAGAAAGCCTTTGAACTAACGGACCTAACCAACTGCAATATGATACGCCTTAGATGAGCTAAATACCTAGCTAAAGCTTGTGCTTTTGTCTGTATCGCCAAAGAGTAGTGCGGCTAATTCCGAAAATATTCGCGACCATATTCAGGTTATGGTTATATTTTTCTAAAGCTGCTTGCACATTTTCCGGACTAAGCTCTGTATTTGTCTCGGGTAATTTAACGTAATCCTCAGCATTTAAGAGCTCATTTGGTAAGTCTTCAACTTCAATCTCATCCTTACCATTTGCCATGGTTAACGCATAAAGTAGGGTGTTTTTAAGCTCACGAACATTTCCGGGCCAGTCATAATTTAAAAGAACTTGCATGGCCTTTTGATTAACATGGCGAGGCATCGTGTCGAGTTGAGTGGAGCTTTCTTTTAAAATTTGATCGACAATCAGTGGAATATCGACTTTTCGTTCTCTGAGTGGTGGTATAAAAATTGGAATCACACGCAAGCGATAGAGTAGATCATGGCGGAAACGCCCAGCCTTAGCTTCTTCTCGTAAAGCTTTATGTGTGGCTGTAATAATTCGGACATTGGCCTGAATCGGTTTTTCACCACCGACAGGAGTAAATTCCCCTGTTTCTAAAACCCGTAATAATTTAGCTTGAAGCTCTAAAGGAATCTCGGCAATTTCATCCAGAAACAGTGTTCCGCCAGCGGCACGTTCAAACACGCCTTTATGGTCACGAATTGCTCCTGTAAAGGCACCTTTCACATGCCCGAATAATTCACTTTCTAAAATATTGGCATTGAGAGCGGCACAGTTAATCGCTACAAAAATCTTATTTTTACGTTGGCTATAATCATGAATTGCTTTTGCCACAAGCTCTTTACCACTGCCAGATTCACCGCGAACAAGCACTGGAAATTCAGTAATTGCCACTCTTTGAATAATTGAAAACATACGGGTCATTTCTGGTGAGCAGCTATTAAAAACCTTGGCCAAGTCTTGCAACTGTTCTGTTAGCTCTACTTGATTAGCAATATCATTTTCTATGCTAATAGGCTGTAAAATATGTAGCTTCCCGATAATGCGATGCTCGGCAATATAAATATCATGTTCTTGATAGATAAATCGCTGTCTCATTTTAGGAGTATTGATCTCAAGATATTGATTGTGATGGTCTTGAGTAAGCGCTGCCATGCTCTCAACAGAAATATCATCTGTATTAAATTTATAGTGAATTGCTTGAGTCGTTGTGTCTGCTAAAAACAGACTCGCATTTGGGAAGAGAGCCTTAAGCTGCTCAAATAAAATAAAAAAATCTTGTTCTGACTCAAAATTTAGCTTTGCCATTTTATTTGTTTCACAATCGTTTCATTGAAACATACTTGAGTTTCATAGGAACATCAAGTTGATTCCTTTTTCTATCTTTAATTTTATTAAATGTTATAAGTATTTAATTTTTATATTTATTATTTAATTTTAAATAATTGGCATCTTATTTGCAAAATATAGGAAAGAAATAAATTATTAGGGTATAAATCATGTTCTTTAAGCAGTTTTTTGAGCAGGAAAGTTCGACTTATACATATATGCTTGGATGTGAAGAAACACGAGAGGCTGTTTTAATTGACCCAGTTGCATCAGATATAGAGGTTTACACAAAAGAATTAGAACAGCATCAATTTACGCTCATTTACACCTTAGATACTCATGTTCATGCAGATCATATTACGGCCGCAAATTTACTTCGTGAACGCTTCCATTGCAAATCGGTTTTACACCGAAACTCAGATGTAAATTGCGGAGATATTTTAATTACAGATGGTTGCATGCTTAAAGTCGGCAACCTCAGTATTGAAGCGCGTTATACACCAGGTCATACCAATGCTTGTACCAGTTATTTGGTTGGAAATATGATTTTCACTGGTGATGCATTATTAATTGATGGCTGTGGTCGCACTGACTTCCAGCAAGGTAATGCAGGCACACTTTATGACAGTATTCATAAACAACTTTTCAGCTTGCCTGACGAGACTATTGTATATCCGGGACACGATTACAAAGGTCGTCTATCTTCAACGATTGGTTATGAACGCTTAAATAATTCACGTCTAGGTCAAAATCGCTCGCGTGAAGATTTTATTAAATTAATGAATAATTTAAATCTGCCATATCCAAAACAAATCGATAAAGCACTTCCTGCCAATCAGGCTTGCGGCTCAATTTCACAATCATAAGAAGGTGGCAATATGGAACTTAAACGAGTTAATCAAGATTTTTATGTTGCTGGCCAGATTACAGTCGACGATATTGCAAAAATTGCAGACCAAGGAATAAAAACTCTGATATGTAACCGTCCAGATGGAGAAGGTGCAGATCAACCCAATGTAATTGAAATTGAAGAAGCAGCTCAGCGACATGGCCTAAACGTAATCTACCAGCCCGTTACCAGTGGCAAAATTAGCGATGGACAAGTTACCGAGTTTAAGCAGCTTTATCAGAATGCCCAAAAACCTGTTTTAGCATATTGTCGCTCTGGTATGCGTGCAATTAGTGTGTGGGCTTTGGCTGAAGTTGCTCCACAAGATGCAGTACTGCTAGTTGAATCGGCTAACAAACTTGGTTTTAACTTAAAAGGCTTAGTGCCACGTATTTTAAAACATGATCATGAACCAGCGACAATTCCTTGTTATAGCGTTGTGGTTGTGGGCGCTGGAGCAGCAGGAATTTCTGTAGCATCGAGCTTGCTGTCTCGCGAACCTCATTTAGATATTGTCATTATTGATCCGGCAGACACCCATTATTATCAACCGGGTTGGACCATGGTCGGTGGCGGTATTTTTAAACCGCAAATAACAGCACGCTCAATGGCAAGTGTGATTCCTTCAAAAGTGAAATGGATGAAAGCTGCCGTTGCTGGATTTGACCCTGAACATAATCAAGTCATTTTGGAAGGATGCCAACCCATTCAATATAAAGCTTTGGTGGTTTGTCCCGGTTTAAAACTCAATTGGCATGGCATTGAAGGTTTAGTCGAAACCTTAGGTAAAAATGGGGTGACGTCTAACTATCGTTATGATTTAGCACCGTATACATGGGAACTTGTGCAACAGCTAAACGGTGGAAAGGCAATTTTTACCCAGCCACCTATGCCGATTAAGTGTGCAGGTGCTCCTCAAAAAGCGATGTACCTTTCAGCGGATTACTGGTTAAAGCAAGGCAAACTTAAAGATATCTCTATCCATTTTTATAACACTGGTGCTGTTTTATTTGGTGTGAAGGAATATATACCTGCACTCATGCAATACGTCGAAAAATATGATTCTGAACTACATTTTAACCATCAACTTGTCAAAGTAGATGGGCCTGCAAAAAAAGCATGGTTTAAGGTGTTGAATGATGAAAATGCAGCATTGGTCGAAACAGATTTCGACATGTTGCATGTTGTTCCACCACAACAAGCACCTGATTTTATTCGTGCAAGTACTCTTACTGATGAAGCAGGCTGGGTGAGTGTGAATCCTCAAACCTTACAACACACACAACATGCCAATATTTTTGCTTTAGGCGATGTGATGAATGCACCTAATGCCAAAACTGCTGCTGCGGCACGGGCACAAGCTCCGATCGTTGCTGTGAATGTGATAACGCAGCTCAAGGGGGAGCAGAACTTCTGTGAATACAACGGCTATGGCTCATGTCCACTTACCGTAGAGCGTGGAAAAATTGTTCTGGCTGAGTTTGGTTACGGCGGAAAATTACTCCCAAGTTTTCCGAAATGGGTAATTGATGGGCAAAAGCCATCTCGTTTGGCATGGTTACTTAAAGAGCAGATTTTACCGCCGATTTATTGGCAAGGCATGCTCAAAGGCCGCGAGTGGATGGTCAAACCTGAGCGAGGATAAACAAAGCAACGCTTTGTCCGAGCGCAAGGCGAGAACTATGTTCGAGTTAAGAGGATGAGTAAAGATTAATAATCTTTATCCTGAGAAGCGGTTGAAGCTTCGCAAGAAGGCGAAAGCTGTGCTTGAGCGGAAGAGGATAAACAAAGCAACGCTTTATCCTGAGAAGCGGTTAAATCTTCGCAAGAAGATGAGATCTACTCACTCATTAACCAGCAGTCTACTGCAAACAATGTATATGCAATTTTAGGCTTTTAATATGTTATTACTTGTCGTTGAAGGCATTGTGATTGGCTTTTTACTTGGTCTTACTGGTGCGGGTGGTGGCATTCTCGCCGTACCCGCACTTATGACCAGTCAAGGCTGGAGCGTGACTCAAGCCGCACCGATAGGGTTATTGGCAGTTGCGTTATCTACACTCATTGGAACCATTGAAGGTTTATTTAAAAAAATAGTTCGTTATCGTGCTGCAATCTGGATTGCCTTAATTGGTGCCCCTATGGCACATATCGGCATTTTAATAGCCAACGCGATTTCACCTGTTTGGCTCATGTTAATGTTTAGCTTGGTCATGTTTACAGTGGGCTATCGACTTATCAGTAACCGTGTTTCGGATTTTCACAACCCGCCGTGTCAGGTCAACCCAAGTACGGGACGTTTTATCTGGAATTTTAAAACTGGTGGCGTGCTTGCCAGCATCGGGATTATTGCTGGGCTTTTAACTGGTATGTTAGGGGTGGGTGGCGGCTTTGTAATTGTGCCCGCGCTGAGAAAAGTCACCAATTTGGATATGCATAGCATTGTTGCAACCTCACTTATGATTATTTTTCTCATCAGTGGCATAAGTATTGTGATGCATATTGCAGAGGGTTTTCACTATCCAGTAGTAATCACTAGTGCGTTCGCACTCGCATGTGCATTTGGTATGTTATTAGGGCGCCGAGCTATTCGTTTTATTCCAGCGTCAATTGTACAAAAAGTCTTTGCTTTAATGGTTTTTGCTGTTGCAATTTATATGGTTATTAAGATTGTTAATCTAACAAATATCTAAGATATATAGTATTTTAACTATCTTTATGAATACTAAATTTCCAGAGATAAGATGTTTAAATTATCTTTGGAAATTTCATTTAAAGCATTTAAATTTTTGAGAAAGCGATATGAAGCGAGTTAACGTGGCAATTTGTGGTTTTGGACGGATTGGACAACAAATTGCAGAGCTCCTTTTAAATCGATCGACGTACTATAAACAAAAATATCAAATTGATGCCCGTTTAGTGGGTGTCTGCAACTCATCATCAGGTTTAATTGATCAAGAGGGTTTGCAGGCTTCAAAGTGGCTAGATAAAACACAATATCAAGCAGGCCTAACTGAGCAAAAGTTTTTAGAAGAGGTTCAAGCAGATGTCATTATTGAAACTGGACCAAGTGACTATGTGACAGGTGGGAAAGGCCTATTTTATTTAAATTATGCTTTAACACATAACATGAATGCGATTGCGGTATCTAAAGGTGCTTTAGTCGTAGAAGGTAAAAAATTAATTAACTTGGCGCATCAGCACAATAAAAAACTATTTTTTAGCGGTGCGACGGCTGCCGCCTTACCAACTGTTGATTTGTTTGAATATAACTTGGCTGGATGCCAAATTTTAGAAATAGAAGGTGTGTTTACAGGCACCACGAATTTTATTTTAAATGATATGTTGCAACATGAATGCGCATTTGCAGAATCTCTTGAAAAAGCTCAAGCAAAAGGTATTGCGGAACCTGACAGTTCTTTCGATGTAGATGGATGGGATACCGCTGCTAAAATTACCATATTAGCCAACACTGTTTTGGGGACTGATATAAAAATTCGGGATATTCCAAGACAAGGAATCAGTCATGTCACACCCGATCATATTCGTGACTGGAAAAAAGAAAATGTAATTCCTCGTCTGGTCGGTTTTATTTATGTTAAAAATCAGCAAATTGAAATAGGTATTGAATTAAGGTTAGTCCCAGCAAATCATGCGTTTGCTCATCTGCAAGGTTCTCAAAAATGTATTCGGGTGTTAACACAAGAAATGGGTGAATTTGTGGTCAGTGGAGGGGCATCTGCGCCTTTAGCCACAGCAGCCGCAGCTTTAAAAGATTTCGAGTTAATGCTAAAAACGAGCTGCTAAAATTAATTATGATTTATAAAAAAGCAGGCTTTAAGCCTGCTTCTCACAATTTTTTTGAGTGTTAAATAACTTCTTTCCAATTTCAAACTTACTAAACATTAAGTAATTACCAAGCAAGATTAGCAAAATTCCAAATACAGCATTTAAAGTCCACTCATATCCTTCAAAGAAAGTAGAAACTGTTAAAGCAACTAAAGGAAAGAGCAACGTGCTATAGGCTGCTTTGGCTGCGCCAATTCGTCCAACTAAAGAAAAATAAGCAGAGAACCCAATAACCGTACCAAATACAGCTAAGTATAGTACCGAGCTTAAAAATGGGAAATTCATCGGCGGCATTAAATCTTGTCCAGTAAATAAAGCTAGACTTAGCATCACCAATGCACCATAAGACATGGCATAACAGTTTGTTGAAAAAATATTTAGGCCACGTTTTTGGTGTCTAACACTAATCATATTCCCTAAAGAAAAACCGTAAGTGCCTATTGCACAAAGCCCAATACCCATTAATAACTGTGCATTAAACTGACTATTAATCAGGTCATGCCAAAACAGTAAAACAATACCACTTAGACCCAAAAGTGCAGCTGGCGCAAAGTTTGGAGAAGGTCTCTGCTTAAAAAAGATAAGTGCATTAATGGCATTAAAGAAAACGGCCATTGAAAAAATGACGGACTCTAAACCGCTATTTACATATTTAACAGCGGTATAAAAACAAATAAAGTTTAGGCCAAAAACACAAAGACCCTGCAGCATACAGAACAAATGATCTTTTAAAGCAATTCGCTGTAATTTTCCTGAAAATAGTAAAACAACCCAAAGTAATAAGGCTGAAATGGCAAAACGCCATAAAATTGCGACAACGGGTGTTGCATAATGGCTCTGAACGGCAATTCCAATCCATGTTGTTCCCCAAATCAACACCACCGCAACATAGAGTAAAATATTCATAACTTCATCCTCGATTACCAAGCTTAAGTATCTAGGAATGCTTCATTTTTCACGTATATATTCTTGTGTAGTACATGCAAGATCTTGCGTTTTTTATATGTCTGAACTAGCTGAATTTTACTGAATATGGTTAACTTAAGCTCAATGATATTTGTTTTAATTTTGCATGGCCTATCAAACTTTAGAACAGCTACAGCAATCTAAAGCCAAGCTTCACGAAACTGTGGTGCTTGATGAAAATATGCAACTTGCATTTTGGTCTAATCAGCAAGATCGTGTAAGTGTCTGTAGCGACCACCATACTTTGAGTCTCTATATCCAAGATGGTTATGAAAGTTATCAAAAAACACCTGCAGGCTGGAAAAATGGTGGCGGGCCAGGGCGTTTTTGTTTGTTGCCTGAGCATCAAGAGTCGACTTGGGATATACGAGGTGGGCTTAAATTTGTTCACTTGTATTATACCGACCAACATTTACGTGATGTTGCTGAAAAAATATGGGACAAAGAACCTAATCAAATTGAGTTAAACGAAGTTGTCTTTAATGACGATGAACGGATTCGAGCACTTTATCAGTTCTTCTTGCTAGATTGCGATTGGCAAGATTCTTCAAATCATTTGCAAATGAGCACAACAGCAAGTTTATTGCTAAATCATTTAATTCGAAGATACAGCAGTGTTCAATGGCAACAGCCTATTATTAAAGGCGGGTTGGCACCTCATAAGCTCAAATATATTCAGGAATGGATTGAAGATCATCTAGATCAGGCTCTCACTTTGTCTGATTTGGCAAATGTTGTGAATTTAAGCGAATACCATTTTGCACATATGTTTAAACAGTCCATGAATATGGCACCTCACCAGTATGTCATGCAAAGACGTTTAACTAAGGCAAAAGGACTCATTCAGTCATCTCAGCTTTCTTTGCAAGATATTGCCCTAGTATGTGGTTTTAGTTCAGCAAGTCATTTAAGCCATCGTTTTAAACAGTTTTATGGCATGAGTCCTTCACAGTTACGTTAAAGAACTCATGACTAATTTCTATAAAAGATAAAACCCTAAACCAATTAGTGCCGAAGTAAAAATGACATACAGCACATTAATGTTAAATCGGAATAAAGCAATAAATGCAGCAACAGTAATGAGGGCTGCGACAATATCAAAATGCCCTGAAAAACCTTGTGGCCATAGCACGTGATAACTAAAAAATAGTGCGAGATTTAAAATTACACCGACCACAGCCGCGGTAATTGCAGTGAGGGGCGCAGTAAATTTAATTTCGTTATGGGTAGATTCAATGATGGGTGCACCCGCAAAAATAAAGACAAATGAAAAGAGAAAAGTAAACCAAGTCACAATGACAGCACCGAGTGCACCAGCAAAAAATAGATGCTCGGACCCAAGTAATGAATGATTGACCCCTCCTAAAAAACCCACAAAGGCAACGACCATAATCAGTGGACCGGGGGTAGTTTCACCCAAAGCCAGTCCATCAATCATTTGTGTAGGTGAAAGCCATGCAAAATGATTGACAGCTCCCTGATAGACATAAGGTAAAACTGCGTAAGCGCCCCCAAACGTAAGCAGCGCAGCTTTAGTGAAGAACCATGCCATTTGGGTATAAGAGTGATGCCATCCAAAATATACGCCTAAAGCTAAAATGGGTAATAACCATAAAATGATTGCTATAAAAATAAGTCTGGCTAACCGTGACCAGTGGAATTTAGCGTGTTCTGGTGTCGGAGTCTCATCATCAATAAATGCTGGGCCATAATCTTTTTGACTAACTTTATGACCAGCAGTTGAGGAAAGTAGCTCAGGGTACTTTTTACTAACTAAATAACCTGCAATGCCTGCTGATAAAACAATAAGCGGGAAAGGAAGTTTTAAGACAAAGATGGCAAAGAACGCCGCAATTGCGACGAACCATAAAAATCTATTTTTAAGCGAACGGCTACCTATACGGTACGTTGCATGAAAGACAATTGCGGTAACAGCAGGCTTTATCCCGTAAAAAATACCCGCAATAACCGGAACGTCTCCAAATTTTATATAAATCCAAGACAGCCCAATTAAAATAAATAAAGAGGGTAATACAAATAAAATACCGGCAACTAAACCTCCCGCAGTTCTGTGCATGAGCCAACCAATGTAGGTTGCTAACTGCTGTGCTTCAGGTCCAGGTAACAACATGCAGTAGTTCAGTGCATGTAAAAATCTTTTTTCTGATATCCAGCGCTTTTGTTCAACCAATTCCTGATGCATCACAGCGATTTGTCCAGCTGGCCCCCCAAAGCTAATAAAACCAAGCTTGAGCCAAAACAAGAAGGCTTGCCAGAAGGTGACTTGTTCCACTGAATCATCAGGGGTATTTAATTGTTTTTGTTGCATATTATCCCCTAAAAAATAATAGTAATTTTTACGTTTATGGCACAACGGAGTATGTTTTATAGCATAACAAACACAAATGTATTTTTTATGATAACCATTTAACTTTTATAGATAGCTATTAATTAATTTATTGATATTCATTGAAATTATTTTTTTAACTAAAGTTATCGCTTTAAATTATTTCCAAAGCTGAAATATTTTAAACATTATTTGCTCAAGTTGTTATAACAGGTTGTGAGCCGTGAGCCAGCTACCCCAAGATCCTAAAAATCATAAGCCTCTTTACGATCAGTTAAGGGAACTCATCCTTAACAAAATTGTAAATGGCGAATATGCCGTGTTGAGTCAAATTCCATCTGAAAACGAGTTTGCTGAACAGTTCGGTGTAAGCCGAATTACAGTTCGTCAAGCGCTCAACCAATTACAGTTGGAAGGCTATATTTTTAAGGTGCCAGGTAAAGGGACCTTTGTAAGCAAGCCAAAAACGTTCCAGAACATTTCAAGTTTGCAAGGTTTTGCAGAAGCAATGTCATCTGCTGGTCACGAAATTTTAAACCGCGTCATCTCGGCCGAGCTTAAGCAGGTCCCGATGCATGTAGTACCGAAATTAAAGTTACCTGTTAAAGCCAATGTGTATGAAATTCAACGTGTTCGTTTACTCAACCGTCAGCCAGTATCGTATGAGTTGACTTATTTGCCAGAACATATTGGTTTGAAACTTAAAGAAAAAGCGATTGATTTACGCACAACCGATATTTTCAAAGCATTAGAACAAGAATGTGGCATTCCTTTAGGGCATGCAGATTTAAGTATTGATGCCACTGTAGCGGATGAAGAATTAGCGGCCTTGTTGCAAGTCGAAATCGGAACTCCGGTATTACGGGTCGAACGTTTGACTCACGATGCAAATGGTCAACCGATTGACTATGAATATCTCTATTTCTCGGGCGATACCTTCCAGTACCGTTTACGTATTCATCGTTAATAACTCAAATAAAAATAAGGATTTTATAATGGAAACTAAATATCTTGAGTTTGATATTGTGGTGATTGGTGGTGGAACTGCCGGACCAATGGCTGCGATTAAAGCAAAACAAGAAAACCCGAATTTAAAAGTCTTGCTCATTGAAAAAGCGAATGTAAAACGTAGTGGGGCGATTTCAATGGGAATGGATGGGCTGAATAATGCTGTTATTCCGGGATATGCGACACCTGAGCAATACACCAAAGAAATTACGATTGCTAATGATGGGGTAGTTAATCAAACCACTGTATATGCATATGCAAAGCATAGTTTCAAAACCATTCAACAGCTCGATCAATGGGGCATTAAGTTTGAAAAAGATGAGACAGGTGAATTTGCAGTAAAAAAAGTACATCACATGGGGGCATATGTTTTACCAATGCCCGAAGGGCATGATGTTAAAAAAGTTTTATATCGTCAATTAAAGCGTGCTCAAGTCAAAATTAATAATCGGATTGTCACCACAAAGCTTTTAAAAAATGAGCAAGGTGCAATCAATGGTGTACTCGGTTTTGACTGTCGTAGTGGTGATTTTTATGTCATTAAAACGAAAGCTGCCATTTTATGTTGTGGTGCCGCAGGGCGTTTAGGTTTGCCAGCTTCCGGCTATTTAATGGGTACTTATGAAAATCCAACCAATGCAGGTGACGGCTATGCAATGGCATACCATGCCGGTGCTGAACTAGCCAATTTAGAATGCTTCCAGATTAATCCACTGATTAAAGACTATAACGGTCCGGCTTGTGCATATGTGACCGGACCTTTAGGAGGTTATACGGCTAATAGTAAAGGTGAACGTTTCATTGAATGTGACTACTGGAGTGGTCAAATGATGTGGGAGTTTTACCAAGAACTGGAAAGTGGTAATGGCCCTGTTTATTTAAAAGTAGATCATCTGGCCGAAGAAACCATTCAAACCATTGAAGAGATTCTACATACCAATGAGCGCCCAAGCCGTGGACGTTTCCACGAGGGCCGAGGAACCAATTATCGTCAAGATATGGTGGAAATGCATATTTCAGAAATTGGTTTCTGTAGTGGACACAGCGCTTCTGGCGTATGGGTTAATGAAAAAGCTGAGACTTCAGTTAAGGGATTATACAGTGCTGGTGATATGGCGGCTGTACCTCATAACTATATGCTTGGTGCATTTACCTACGGATGGTTTGCAGGTGTAAATTCCGCGCAATATGTGAATGCAGTCGAAGATAGCGAATTAAACCAAAGCGAAATAGAAGCAGAAAAAGCTCGAATATTTGCGCCACTAGATTGCTCAGAAGGTTTACCTCCAGAACAAGTGGAATATAAGCTGCGCCGTTTTGTAAATGACTATTTGCAGCCCCCTAAAACTCGCCAAAAAATGGAAATTGGGCTCAAGCGTTTTGAAGAAATTAAACAAGATATTAAGCAAATTTCTGCAAGAAATCCCCATGAGCTGATGCGTGCTGCTGAAGTTTCTTTTATTCGAGATTGCGCGGAAATGGCAGCAAGAGCTTCACTGTTTAGAGAAGAAAGCCGTTGGGGACTGTACCACTATAGAGCAGATTTCCCTCAAAAGAATAACTCGGATTGGTTCTGTCACGCGCATTTGAAAAAAGATGAACACGGCAACATGGTCAGTTTCAAAAAGCCAATCGAGCCTTATGTAGTTCCGATTAATCAAGATGAAGCTGTGTCGTATGACCGTTTACGCATTCAAAAAGATGTTGCTCTAGCAGACTAAATAAATCAGGAACTCAAATCATGGCTTTTATTTTTAAAGAAGTACAGCACCGTACTGTCGCACCCGTCATTATCGATGAAGATAAATGTATTGCTGATAAAGGATGTACTGTCTGTGTAGATGTTTGTCCAATGGACTTATTAGCAATCGATCCAACAACCCAAAAAGCTTATATGCAATTTGATGAATGCTGGTATTGCATGCCTTGTGAAAAGGACTGTCCAACAGATGCAGTCAAAGTAAATATCCCATACCTACTCAAATAATTAATTTGGAATACGCAACATGAGACAAAATAAATTAATCAATAAAAAACTATTACTCAGTAGCTTAATTGGTGCCATTGTACTTGGCACTTTGGGGTGCGGTAGTAAAACAGAAACTGTGCGTGTAGCGATTGGTACACAAGACACGACCATTAATTGTGCAACAGGTGGGTTGCTGATTCGTGAATTGAATTTATTACCAAAATATTTGCCTAAAGATGGTAAATACAAACACGTTAAATATGTCATTCAATGGAAAAACTTTACCTCTGGTGCACCACTTACCAGTGAGATGGTAGCGGGGCGTCTAGATTTGGGAGCAATGGCTGACTTTCCTGCTGTGAATAATTTAGCGGCATTTAAAAAAGCTGGCAAAGAAAGCATATTTTTAGCCCCTTTGTCAGGCAGTATTAATGGTAGCGGTAATGCGATTGTTGTTCCAATTGACTCAAAAGTAACATCGCTTAAAGAACTAAAAGGACAAACCATTTCTGTACCTTTTGCCTCAACTGCTCATGGACTGTTGCTACGAGCGATTCAGGCAAAAGGCTGGCAACTTGATAAAGATATTAAAGTGATTGCTCAGGCGCCAGAAGTAGCAGGGCCTGCCTTAAAAAGTCATAAGATTGCTGCGCATGCTGACTTCGTACCATTTGGCGAGTTGTTTGCTTACCAAGGTTTTGCCAAAAAAATCTATGATGGTTCACAAGCAAAATCACCCACATTTCATGGTTCGCTTGCGCGCAAGGATTATGCACAGCAGCATCCAGAAGTTATAAAGGCTTATTTACAGGCAACCATTGAAGCGAATCGTCTAATTCGGGAACAACCAGAAAAATATAGTGAGCTGATTGCTGAAAAAACCGGTATTCCTGCCGAAGTTGTTTATCTATTTCATGGCCCTTTAGGTCTGCAGACTCGTGACTTAACTTGGAAACCCGAATATCGAAAAGCGACTCAAATTGCGATAGACACCTTAAAAGTTTTAGGCAAAAACGACGGTACGCTTGATGTAAATAAATTTATTGATGATCAATATATTAAGGATGCATTTCAGGCATCTGGACTTAATTACAGCCAGCAATTTGCTGACTATGCAAAATCACCTTTGGTTGCCAATGATGCATTAACGGGCCAACCCATCAAAACATTTGATCGGGTAACTCAAATTTGGGTAAAGGGTGAAGAAAAAGTTCGTAGCTATGAAACGCCTGAGCATGCTTTTTCTGATTTAAAGAAAATACAAGCCAATGGAAAAACGGTACGTGTGGTTTATAGCCAAGATCATCAGTCCGACATTAAGTTACTTGCTAATTTGGCATGGTATGCCACAGACAAAGCAGGACAAATTCAAGCCTTTTTATTAAAAGATGATGCTGAAAAATGGGCTAAACAACAGGGCGGAAAAGTATATGACTTTAAAGCTATTCAGCTTGTAACACAGAGCTGATGTGTTGTCTTACCTAATGAGCAGGAGGTAACAAATGAGTAGTTTAGCCCAGACAAAACCTAATAACCAAATTACATTTTTGATTAAATTTTTTCGGCAGTTGAGATCATATCCAGCGCGTTTGAAAAGCTATGTCATTGCTTTCACATCTCTAGCTTTTTGGATAGCAATTTGGCAAGGACTTGCTCAGTTTAAAATAAATTTAGGCTTTGTGAACTTTAGCAATGTCCCGACACCTTTAGATGTCATCCATGCGCTTTGGGCTTTTTTTCAACTCAGCGCTGCATTTGAACATGTTGAATCTAGTGTGTTTCGTGTAGTGATTGGTTTTGTGCTTGCGGCTCTAATTGGTGTAGGTATTGGTTTGTTGGCAGGACGTTACCAAAAACTGGCTGCATTTCTAATGCCACCATTAGAAGTATTACGTCCAATTCCAGCAGTTGCATGGATTCCTTTAGCAATTCTGATTTTTCCCTCATCAGAAGCTTCCATGATTTTTATTACGTTTATTGGGGCTTTATTTCCAATTTTATTAAACACCGTACATGGTGTTGGTGCAGTTGACCCAAGATTCGTTGCATCTGCAAAAAGTCTAGGCGCTTCTGATCTTGCCATCATTCATGAAGTCATTATTCCAGGTGCATTACCGAACATTATTACTGGTTTATCTATTGGAATGGGTACCTGTTGGTTCTGTTTAGTGACTGCCGAAATGATTTCTGGACAACACGGAATTGGATACTTCACGTGGGAATCTTTCACCTTGCAAAACTATAGCAATATCGTGGTTGGCATGGTGCTAATAGGAGCGTTAGGTATGTTTAGCAGTACATTGGTGCGTGTGATTGGAAACCGATTTACTCCATGGTATCAATTGAGGAAGTCTTAAAATGTCAATTACACAAGGCCATGTTCGTATTCAAAATCTATCGCTACATTTAGGGCAAGCTAAAAATCGTTTTCAGGCACTAGATCGGATTAATTTCGAAATACAACCGGGTGAATTTATTTGTTTACTTGGCCCATCGGGTTGCGGTAAATCAACATTATTAGGTGCTTTGGCAGGGCACTTACTAATTAGTTCTGGGTCTTTAACGGTCGATGATGAATCGATATTTGAACCGCATCCAGATAGAGGTTTGGTGTTCCAGCAACATACCTTATTTCCATGGAAAAGCGTGCTTGAAAATATTGCTTTTGGTTTAAAAATGAAGGGCATTGCTAAGCAAAAGCGTATTGAACAAGCTCAGAAAATGATTGATCTGGTCGGACTTAAAGGTTTTGAACATAAATTTCCAGCCGAACTTTCTGGTGGCATGCAGCAACGGGTTGAAATTGCGAGAGTACTGATTAATCAACCTCGTATTTTATTAATGGATGAGCCTTTTGGTGCCTTAGATGCTCAAACTCGTTTAAAAATGCAAATGCTATTACTCGAAATTTGGCAAGAAATCCAAACGTCGGTTTTATTTATTACCCACGATATTGATGAGGCACTTTTTTTAGCCGATCGAGTGTTGATTATGAGCCATCGCCCAGGACGAATTATTGAAGAAATTCCACTTAAGTTTGAACGTCCACGAGATGTTGAGCTTGTAACAAATAGTGAATTTACAGCCATTAAGAAGCATTGCATCCAGACTTTAAAAGAAGCCACTCAACAAGAAGAGTTAAGACGTTTAAATCCATTAGGGCTTGGAAAGAAATCACAAATTAAGGAATACGAATGAGTTTTTATTATCAAGCTTTAGATGACCTCGATGAATATAATCAGGAATTTCTCGCACAGCTCAATCATGCAGATGAAAGGATTCGCTTTGTTGCTTTAATGAATATTGGTGATGAAGAAAATCCGGATTTACTCCCTTGGTTGCATGCAGCATTGCAATATGATTCTTCAGCTTTAGTTCGTGAAGAAGCGGCAAAAAAACTAGAAAGCTGGGAAGATCCAACCAGTTTGCAAGTATTGGCGCAAGCCTTATTTGATGTTGATCTGAATGTGAGACAAGCTGCCAGCCAGAGTTTAAGTGAAGTCAAAAATGCGGCATCGGCCCAGATACTGGCACCGTATTTAAAGCATACGGATACTTTTGCTCTTGGTGCAATTCTGCGTGCTTTAAAACCTTTACGACCACAGCAATTATTTGAAGAGATATCTGCTTTGGTGCACCACGAAGATGCATTTGTACGCCGTGAGGCAGTCAGTGCATTAAGTTGGTTACAACAAGACCAAGCAATTACGATATTGGCAAAAATTGCCGAAACAGATACAGATGATGAGGTCCGCCGTATTGCAACAGGTGGTTTGGCTTATAGTCAGAGTATATCCGCAGAGGTCATCCAAGCACTTCAACACTCTTTAACTTCGGAAAGTTGGCAACTAAGAGTGGAAGCTGCTCTTACGATTGGAAAATTACGTATTGTTCAGCTCGAGGCTCCTTTAATTCATGCTGTATCAGACTTGTATTGGCAAGTACGTATTGCAGCAGTACGGAGCTTGGGACTACTTAAATCACATCTGGCAGTTGCTCATTTGACTGATAACTTTAAGCATGAAATTAGTAACTTGCGTAAAGAAGTCGCTTTAGCACTCGGTGAAATTGGTACAGCAGAAGCTCAGAAGCTATTGGAACAACATCAAAATGATCCAGATCCTGAAGTACGAAAAGCGATTCGTATTGGATTAAATCAAATTGGTGAGGTGAAGTATGCAAACCAGACCTGATATCCGTGTCGACACTATAAATAAGCAGGTTCACTTTATATGGACCGATGGCTCAAGCGTATGTCTGAGTCATCAAAGTTTAAGGGAAATTTGCCCATGTGGCTTTTGTCGAGCGAAGCGGATTAAACAAATTAAAATAGAGTATCAAAATGTTGAAGTGACAGCTATGTTTGATCAAGGTTATGGTGCCCAAATTTGCTTTAGTGATGGGCATGACAAAGGGATTTTTCCGTGGGCTTTTTTAAAAGAATTTGCTAAGAGCTAAAAGATGCCTTCTGCTTGGGACAGAAGGCATCTTATTTAATTAATGATCATGTTCTAAATAATCTGGTTTTTTCGGAAGCGCAAGGCTACATAAGAAACAGATAACCAGCATGACAATCACATATATAAAGAAGGTATTTTCAATTCCGGCAGCTTTGAACTGTAAGGCAACCGAAGGCGCAGAACCACCAAACAGTGCATTACCTACTGCATAAGAGAAACCTACACCTAAAGCTCGCACATGAGGTGGGAACATTTCAGCTTTTACCAAACCACTAATAGAAGTATAGAAGCTGAGTAACATCATCATAAAGATGAGTAGCAAGGTGATGATGATCGGAGAATCTATATAGGCACGCATCCCGATCACCATGACGGGATAAATAAAAATGGCGGACAATAAGCTAAATGCCAACATTGAAGAGCGTCGCCCAATACGGTCTGAAATTGCACCAAATACAGGTTGAGCACACATATAGACAAATAGGGCAAAGGTCATGATATAACCAACGGTTTTTCCATCCATCCCTAAGTTGGTTAAATAGGTTTTTGAATAAACGGTCTCTACATAAAACGTTAATGAACCGGCAGAAGTGTATCCAACCACCAATAAAAAGGTTTTCCAGTGTTTTTTAAAGAGTTCTCTTAAGCTGCCAGACTCTTTTCGTTCGCTGTTTTGATGAGAAAGCGTTTCTTCTAAACGACTACGTGCAAGCAAAGATAAAATTGCTGCGATACCACCAATAACAAACGGAATACGCCAGCCGCCATCATGTAATTGTTGTTCACTTAAGAACGTCAACAAAATAACGCCCAGTAAGCTTGCAAGCAATTGACCACCAGAGAGGGTGACATATTGGAAAGACGAGTAAAAACCACGCTGACCTTTTAAGCCTAATTCACTCATATAAGTGGCAACGGCGCCATATTCACCACCCACTGATAAGCCTTGAAGTAAACGAACAAGCAGTAACAGAAAAGGGGCAAATAAACCGACTTGATCATAAGTAGGCAAAGCTGCAAATAAAAATGAGCTTAAAGCCATAAGACAAATTGATATGATCATCGACTTCTTTCGGCCATGTCGATCTGCAATACGACCAAATAGCCAGCTTCCAATCGGACGCATAAAGAAGCTTGCGGCAAATACCCCCCAAACATAGATAGATTTAGTTGTGCTATCCATATCTGGCGCGGTTAAAGCTTGAGTAAAGTAAGCAGCAAATACTGCATAAATATAAAAATCAAACCATTCGACTAAATTACCAGAGGCTGCGCCTACAATCCCACGTATCCGGCTACGTTTTTCTTCCTGAGTATATGTCATATTACATCCATCGTTTTGTAGACAAAAACTAGGAATTTTTTAGGTATGCTAAACAGAAAAGAGAATGAAACAGTAAAAGTTACTCAACCCTGAGCACGTCCTTAAAATTCCTAACCATTCATTTTTTCTAATTTTAAAATTCGTTTCTAGTGAGATTACGTCCTTTTGTTCGATTTAAAGATATTTTAACCAATGATCGAACATTTCCTTACGCTCAATTTGATAATGAATTATATTTAAAATCATTGAGCTAATTTAATACCAGTATTTTTTCTATTCTGTTTCTCCTTTTTAGGTTCCATTTTGAGCTTAAGTGTATTTTGAATATTTGATAATACTTAAAAAGTTATAGTCTCAATTCTCAAGTAAATAAATAAAATTTATATAATGATAAGTTCAAAAATTCGGACCAAATTCACTTAATCGAAAAAATACAGAATGTGTTGTTTCTCAATATGTGTGCCTGTATTCTTGCGTGGCTGAAAACAGGGTAGATAACCATTTTTAGCCTTATAAATTATGCTCGCAATAGCAGGTAACTATTCAATGGAAAGACGTTCGTTAAATCTTCACTTCATGACATGCTCTAAAACAGCATTGGCTTCATCTATTGCACTCATAACATCTGTCGTTTATGCAAATGAAGTGGAGGTTTCGCAGCTCCCAACCATTACTGTGAACGCTACACAAAATATTGATGCACTATACACATCAAAAAAAGTTAATTTATCTGGCTTTCAAACTGGTGAAGTAAAAAAAGTTCCTGCATCTATTACTACCATTACATCTGAACGCATAGCAGATCAACACGCAAAAACACTCACCGATGTTATTAAAAATGATTCATCCTTAGGCGATGGCTACGCTGCTATTGGCTACTATCCAAACTTTGTAGCACGGGGTTTTGCACTCGATTTAGGTTCAAGTTATCTCATTAATGGTCATACCATACGCGGCGAACAAAATGTAGCTTTAGAAAATAAAGAACAAGTTGAAATCTTAAAAGGCATTTCTGCAATTCAAAGTGGTATGTCGACGCCAGGTGGTGTTGTTAACTATGTAACCAAAAGCCCTGCCGATGTTAAAAATATTACGGTCGATGCAAATTCAGAAGGCGGCTATACACTGGCAACGGATGTCGGCGGCTTTATTAATGATAATTTCGGTTATCGAATCAATCTAGCATATGAAAGTATTCATCCAAATGTTGATCACGCAAATGGTAAGCGTGAGTTTGGTTCAGTTGCTTTAGACTGGAAAATTAATGAGCGTTCTAAATTATTGTTTGATATTGAAGCGCAGCATCAAAGTCAACGTTCAGTACCAGGTTATCAACTGCTTGATGGGCAAGAAGTACCAACAAATGTAGATCAAGACCGTTTATTGGGTTACCAGTCTTGGAGCAAACCTGTTGTAAATAATAGTGTAAATGCGAGCTTGAAATATCAATACGCTTTTAATGATCAATGGAATGGTAGCTTAACTGCATCACAAAGCCGTGTTGTGATTGATGACAATAGTGCTTTCCCATGGGGATGTTATAGCAGCATTTGTGAGGTTACTGGCTTGGGCAATACTTTTGATAAACATGGTAATTATGGTATTTACGATTTCCGTAGTCCAGATGACACACGTATAACTAATCAGTTTGCTGCTGGGTTAAATGGTCAGTTCAATACTGCCAATATTCAGCATCAAATTGCTTTTGAAATACAACACTCTTATAAAACATTGAAGCGCTACAATTCCAACTCGATGGAGCTTGACCCTATTGGAACAGGTAATATTTATGAGGAAACAAAGGATTATGCACCTGCTCAGGTTGATTTGAGAAACTATTATAAAGCTTTAGAGAGTAATCAGACTGCATTTATAATCTCTGACCGAGTTCAATTTAATGATCAATGGTCAACTCTACTTGGTGGAAAACTTATTCACCTTGATGAGCAAGCTTATAATTCAGATGGGCAGCAAAGCCGAGATACCGATTTAAATAAGTTTTTGCCACAATTAGCACTCATGTATAGTCCAACTGCTACGACTAATCTTTATGCTTCATATGCTAAAGGTTTATCAGATGGTGGCGAAGCTCCTTGGTTTGCTAATAATGCTCTAGAAGTTCTATCACCGAAAAATTCTGAACAATATGAACTTGGTGTTAAGCAACAATTACGCAACTTCTTATTAACAGCAGCTATTTTTGATTTAAAACAAGACAATCAATATAGCCAAATGAATGTAGATGGAACTTTTGATTTTGTTGAGCAAGGCGAACAACACAATCAAGGTATTGAGTTAGGTTTAACAGGCGCCTTAACCGATACACTTGATGTAAGCTCTGGCATTACCTTTACCAAATCTCGTCTTGTTGATATTGATACTGATAGCTACAAAGGTCATCAAACTCAAAATGTACCAAAGGTACGCGCAACTGCACAGTTATCTTATAAAGTACCGTCAGTTGAAGGATTAAGATTACTCAGTGGTATGCAATATAGTAGCAGTAAATATGCAAACAAAGAGGGAACTGCAAAAGTAGGCGGATATAGTGTCTTTAATATTGGTGCTGCCTATAAAACAAATTTTGCTGGGCATGACACAACTTTTAGATTCAATATTGATAACTTATTTAACAAGAAATATTGGCGTGATGTAGGGGCATTTATGGGGGATGACTATCTGTTCTTAGGTAATCCTCGCACAGCTCAATTTTCTACAACTTTTAGCTTTTAAAAGTTACAGGACAAATAAAAAAGGAGCTTTAAAAGCTCCTTTTTTATTTCAGGAATTAAGCCGACATTTTTGGTTTAACCATATTATTAATCGACAAGATATCATCAAGCACTTGTGCTGATAATAAACCTTCATTCTGAACTAGAGCCAATACACTTTGCCCAGTTTCATTTGCTGTTTTAGCAATACGAGTTGTAGTTTCATAACCTAGGTATGGGTTAAGTGCAGTCACAATACCAATTGAGTTTTCAACTAAAGCTTTACAGTGCTCAGGGTTGGCCGTAATCGTATCAATACATTTACTTTGGAACATTGCCATTGCTTTACCAAGTAAGTCCATCGATTCAAATAGTTTGAATGCAATAAGTGGTTCCATTGCATTTAACTGTAATTGGCCCGCTTCAGCAGCTAAAGTTACAGCCAAATCATTTGCAATAATCTGGAAGCAAGCAAGGTTCATTGCTTCTGGAATAACTGGGTTTACTTTACCCGGCATAATCGAGCTACCCGGTTGACGTGCTTCTAAGTTAATTTCATTAATGCCAGTGCGTGGACCACTTGAAAGTAAACGCAAGTCATTGGCAATTTTTGAAAGTTTAGTTGCAGTACGTTTTAATAAACCAGATAAAAGAACAAAGTCACCCATGTCTGAAGTTGCTTCGATTAGATCTGGAGCTGACTTAATTTTCTTACCAGAAATTTTTCCAAGCGCTTGAATCGCGAGTTCACGGTAACTATATTCAGTGGTAATTCCTGTACCAATCGCTGTACCGCCAAGGTTCATATAAGCTAAAACATTTGGAATAAGCGTATTAATTTGCTCAAGGTCTTTTTGTAGAGTTACCGCAAAAGCACCAAACTCTTGACCTAATGTCATAGGCACAGCATCTTGTAACTGAGTACGTCCCATTTTTAAAATGTGTGCAAACTCTTGAGACTTATTTAGGAAGCTAAGAATCAAATTGTTAAATGGAAGATTTAACTCATCTAGGCTAAGTAACAAACCTAAACGGATTGCAGTAGGGTATACGTCATTTGTTGACTGTGACATGTTAATGTCGTTATTTGGATGTAAGTACTGATATTGACCTTTAGAATGTCCCATATATTCTAAAGCAACGTTTGCCAATACTTCATTTGCATTCATATTGGTTGAAGTACCAGCACCGCCTTGCATCATGTCGATTGGGAACTGGTCATGGAAGTTTCCACGAATAAGCTGATTACAGCTATATTCGATCGCTTCAAATTTAGTTTGATCTAAGTTTTTAAGATTATAGTTTGCTTCAGCACAGGCAAGCTTAACCATAGCTAATGCTTTAATTAAGTTAGGGAAATTTCCAACTTTGCTATTTGTTAAGTTGAAATTTTCTAAAGCACGTAATGTTTGAACTCCGTAATAATGATCATTGTTGATTTCTCTATGACCAATAAGATCCTTCTCAATACGGGTAGTAATATCTGCGTTCATCATTAAACTTCGATTCATTAAAGATGATTCATCTTAGAATTCGAAATGCTTCACTTCTAATGCATTTATTAAAGTAATTATGCATTTTTTGCATATCAAAAATTGAATTACACTAAAATGAATATGGAATATTTGATGAGTCTTGGAAGCTATATATTTTATAAAATTTAAAATATTCAAATATTTGTATAATTTCTTTAGAGTGAGTTGCTCAACAAGAATTAAGTAAATTAAAAAATTTGAAGCGAACTAAATAATGATTTTTATTTAGGAACGTCATTAAATTATTTGAATTTTCATGTGAAAATTAATTTATATAAAGAAATAATGAGTTTTGTTTAATAAATTTTAATAAAATTGTGATGCATTTCACATAAAAATACTTATAATACAGAAAATTTTGATTTATTAAGTTTATGTTAAAAGTAATTGGTGCCTTACTAATATTGGGAAGTTTTACTTGCTATCTCCTTATAGGAAATGAAGAAAAAACTGAAACCAAAAGTTCACACATGCTTAAAGAAGCTGAGCAATCGATTAAGAATGCTGAGTTATCTATTCAAAAAGCAAAACAAAATATCCCTACTGCATCGTATAAGTAATTGAGGTAATGAAGATTATTGTCTATTAAATAATCTTCTGACTGAAATTTTATTAAGATGTCAGCGCTGTAAAGAGACAAATGCATGAGAATGAAGTTTATTGCATATGACCCTAACTCTGGTGAAAAACTAAGCTTGAAAGAGCATATTCATCACATGGATAAATACACAACTTATGTTTTTTTTAGTGATGAAAAAGACAATATGGTATTTAACCCACAGAAAAAACAGATATTTGAAATCAGCCAATATACCTCAAACATGATGGTTGAAATTTCAAGAAAGTTATACTACTTAATTGGTGAATATTAGTTCATTTTCTATAGATCATTATGTGGATGAATTATCGCTCTTACTGATGAATTAATGCACTCCCTGTCAGTCTATAGATACTTTAGTATAATAGTCGGGATTATCTTATTAATTTATACTTACCTTAAATATTGTATGAAATACAATTAATTATTAATACTGCTTAAATCCTGAAATGAGGTAAGGTAATCATTTACTTATCAATTATTACCTTACCAAATCATAGTAAGAGTAAATAATAATTCTTTTTTTGATGATTAGATGAAGTGAGAAAGAGTCTAAAACTAGATTTTTTAGATACTTTTTATAGTGGAATAGTGTATTAATTTAAGATTCTTAAAATTCAATCAATAACCTAGAGATTGGTTATTGAAACAGTTTACAGTCCGCATTCTTCCCCAAGGTGCGGACTTTTTTTATCATTAAAATGTACGAATAGAATTTCGTGCTTATTTCTAAAAGTTATCTTGTTAAGATCACTTATTTAATTTTATGATGGGTTTTTATTGATTGATTTAAATAATTTTTTTAGCTGAACTGTACTTATGTTCATCTCTTGTCTCGTGAAAACAAAACCTATTATTTTCTTATCTTCTTTTCTATGTCAGAATTATTAAATACTTAATTTTATAGATTGGCTTTGTCCTTTCACTTCTCGCATTTTTGCAGGTACTCCCTATGTTTTATCATTCTTTCTCATCCCTAAATTTATTTATGCTTCTTCCCAAAAATATCAATTAATAAAATTACAAATCTAAAAGGGAATAGATAAGATGAATTTAGAAGTCCGTTGGGTAGAGGATCTCCTCACATTAGAACGTGAACGTTCGATTTCAAAAGCAGCCGAGAAAAGATTTATTAGTCAGTCTGCATTTACTCGAAGAATTCAACAAATTGAAGAAATGATTGGTGCTGAAGTCATTATTAGGAACAATAAAAACAACATCGAATTTACAGATATTGGCCGAATTTTATTAGTGATGTCTAAGAATATTGAAAAACAGGTAGAGGAAACCGCAAAACTCATTAAAAATATTAAAAATGAGACTGAATCTACCATTCGTTTCTGTGTGGTTCACTCATTAGCTTCAGGTTTTTTAACAACATTTTTAAAGAAATTTCCTACACTTATTCGTGATTTAAAAATTGAAATTGTCGCAACGAATAGTGGAGAAGGCCTATCTTTGTTAAAAGAAGGAGCCTGTGATTTCATGATTTGCTATGCAGATAAAAGCAATATTAGAAAAGTTGGAGATGATATTTTAAGTGGTATTAAAATTGCTGAAACGGTCATTGTACCGGTTTCTGCAACTGAACCCGACCATAGCCCAAAACATACAATACAAAGTAACTTTGCTCTACTAGCGTATAGTAAACACGCATACTTAAGAAAATTAGTGGACCAACTTATTGAAGGTAAGCTCGTATATAAAACGTTATATGAAACTGATAATGCCACCAATTTAAAAGAGCTTGTTTTACAAGGTCTAGGGGTTGCTTGGATTCCGAAAATTAATGTTGAAGAAGACCTTGCAGCTGGGAAATTGGTTATTTTAGATCAGCAAGAATATTGCCTTGCTCAAGATATTTATATTTTCAAAAATAATTTGAGTGATAATAAATCGGTACAACAAATATGGAATGGTTTTAAAGCCCAGCAAGAACTATAACGCATACTCATTCAAAGGGTGAAGTACACGATATTTATATATAAATTAAGCAAATAAGTAGATTATGCTTGGGGGCTTTAGGATGAAAGGCATGATAAAGCATTGCCCCTCATCTGAATTCTTTGCTAATTTAGAGTAAAATTCAATAAGTCAAAAGTAGGGTAGAGGAATGTTTCTATCATTTATATCTGCTTTTGAACTTATTTCAATGGATTATTAAGTCCAAGCGGAGACAATTTTGTTTGATCTAGACAGTAGATTATTAAATATTTTTTATCATATTTATCGGTTCAAAAGTGTTTCAATGGCCGCACATGCTATTGGTTTAACACAGCCGAGTGTAAGTAACGGTCTAAACAAAATTCGTCAACATTTTAATGATCCTTTGTTTATTCGAGTCGGCAATGAAATGATTCCGACCGAACTGGCAAAGCAGATTTTTCCTCTGATTAGTGAAGTTATTGATAAAGTTGAAAGTATTAATAACTTTAATGTGAACTTTGATCCATTGACATCAGACCAGCTGTTTACGATTGCAATGACTGATGTGTCACATTTAGTTTTACTGCCTCAGTTAACCAACTATTTAAAAGAAAAAGCACCTCTTATCCGTTTAAATATTAGACCGATTACGCCAGAAACCAGCTATCAAATGGCAAATGGTGAAATTGATTTGGCGATAGGTTTCTTGCCACAATTAGAAGAAGGTTTTTATCAGCAGAAGTTTTTCCGTCAACACTATGTTGTGATTAGCTCGAAAAGCCATCCGCGTTTAGACCCAAATAATTTTACTTTAGAGGATTACATGCGTGAATATCATATCGATATTGATGCAGGTATTGGGCATTATCACATTAAAAATGAACTACAAAATAAAGGGTTGGATCGAAATATTTTAATTCGCTTACCAAGTTACTTAGGTGTAGGTCTAGTCGTTCAGGAAACAGATGCGATTGCCACTGTTCCATATTATTTAAGCCAAGTTTTATTGGTTAGAGAGAACTTACAAATTTTACCTGCACCGCTTGATTTTCCAACTTATGACGTTAAGCAACATTGGCATATGTCTTGTCACCATAAGAGTAGCCATAAATGGTTCCGTCAAACTTGTTATGAGCTATTTAAAACAGTTTAGGAATTTTACTTATAAAAAAGAAGATGTAAGAAAAATCCTTACATCTTCTTTTAATTTTGAATTAAATTTCAATCGCAACGGCTGTTGCTTCACCACCACCAATACATAGAGCCGCAACGCCTTTCTTTTTACCTAAGCGTTTTAATGCATAAATAAGAGAAAGGATAATTCTTGAACCTGTAGCGCCAATTGGATGGCCTAATGCACATGCACCACCATGGATGTTTACTTTAGCTTCATCAATACCTAGCTCATGAATTGGTGCCATTGCCACCATTGCAAAAGCCTCATTAATTTCCCAAGCATCTACTTCATCAACAGACCAACCAGCACGCTCAAGTACTTTCTGAATTGCACTAATTGGAGCAATTGTGAATTCGCTTGGATGCTGAGAGTGCGTCGAAGTTGCCACAATTTTTGCTAAGGTATTTAACCCATGGCTTTGAGCATATTCTTCAGTAGTTAGTACTAATGCAGCAGCACCATCAGAAATCGAGCTTGAGTTAGCGGCTGTAATTGTACCGTCCTTGCTAAAAGCAGGGCGTAAAGTTGGAATTTTCTCAAGATTTGCTTTTAATGGTTGCTCATCTTGATCAACAACTTCAACACCTTTGCGGGTTTTTACTTCAACAGGAACAATCTCTTCTTTGAAATAACCTTCCGTAATCGCAGTTTGCGCTTTTTTAAGTGAAGAAATTGCAAAGTCATCCATTTGCTCACGGGTAAAGCCTTTGGTGTTTGCCATGTCTTGCGCAAAAGAACCCATTAAACGACCTGTTTCTGCATCTTCAAGGCCATCTAAAAACATATGGTCCTTAATTTCACCGTGTCCCATACGATACCCACCGCGAGCTTTAGGCAAAATATAAGGTGCATTTGTCATAGATTCCATCCCGCCAGCCACAATAATATTGGCACTGCCTGCTTTTAAGGTATCTGATGCCATTAACACCGCTTTCATTGCAGAGCCACAAAGTTTATTAATGGTCACAGCTCCGACATGATCAGGCACACCAGCTTTACGCATGGCTTGACGAGCAGGACCTTGACCAATACCTGCACTGAGTACACAACCAAAAATTACATCATCTACTTGTTCAGGCTTAACACCTGCACGTTGGATCGATTCACGGATGACAGCAGCGCCAAGTTCTGGAGCAGTTAGAGAAGATAAACTACCCTGAAAACCACCCATTGCAGTACGGCTACCTGAAACTATAACAATTGAACTCATCTTAATATCTCTTATTGGTGTATTTGCTAAATTTGCCTTTAGCCTAAACTAAAGGCGCCACTAAATTAAAAAGTTGGAGGGGTATAGCTGAGCGTTCTACCAAAGAACCACAGCAAGAATAAAACTAAAGGAAAATGCACAACGAGCTGAGTCACTGTAAAACCAATCACATCTTTTGCTTTTAGTTTTAAAATGCCTAACATTGGAAGCATAAAGAATGGATTGATTAAGTTTGGTAAAGCTTCGGCTGCATTATAGATTTGTACAGACCAGCCTAAATGAACCTTCAAATCATTTGCTGCTTGCATAACATATGGGGCTTCAATAATCCATTTTCCACCACCTGACGGTACAAAGAATCCAAGTACCGCAGAGTAAACTCCCATTACAATCGCAAAGGTTTCTTTTGATGCGATTGAAACGAAAAACTCGGCAACGTAATGTGATAGTGATAAATCCTGACTGTTTAAAGCTTGCGTCATAATAAATGCAATACTTCCGTAAAGTGGAAACTGAATTAAAATTCCTGATACGGCTGGAACTGCCTTTGCAACAGCATTTAAAAAGTTTCGTGGTGTGCCATGCAACGCTAGACCAAGCATTAAAAATACAAAGTTGTATGTGTTTAAACTTGAAATGGCAATGATGGGATTACTTTTTGAAAATTCAAAAAACATCCAGATTAAGCCTAAAGCCACCACAATAATCGTTAAAATAGGTGAGTTTTCTAACCAGTCGCCTGGGCGTGTTGATTTCTCCTCATGTGGTTTGTCTTCTTCAAACTGCACATCAAAACTATCAATTGTTTTAACGTTATTGCCTTTGGGCGCTGACCAATATGCAATAGCGATTGAAACAATCACCAAAATAATCGTCATCGCAATTGATTGCCAAAGGAAAATAGTTTCGGTAAATGGAATAACACCAGTTAGGTTATAAATTGATTCAGGTAAACTGGCTTTATTTGCCTGAAGCTGTGCTGCTGATGAACTAATTCCAAGCGCCCAAGTTGCTCCCATACCAATGATTGCGGCTGCCGCAGCAGCACGATAATCCATATTCAGCTCTTTACGTTTCGCTAATGCAATCACTAAAAGTGCAGTAAGAATTGTACTAACAGCCCAATTCACCAGAGAAATTAATAAGCTTACAGTTGCAACTAAGACAATAGCACCACGTCCAGAATTTGGAATACGTGCCATTTTTTGAATGAGGTATTTAACGGGCTTAGATACAGAAACGACATAACCTACAATAATGAGCATCGTCATTTGCAGGGTAAAGGGAATAAGACTCCAGAAGCCATTACCAAATGAAGTGGCCACATCGTGGATTGGGGCGCCAATAGCTAAAGCAGCGACAGAGACAATAATGACGCCAAGCAGAGCAAAAATATATGAATCAGGAAACCATTTTTCAGACCAGTCACTAATCCGAAGCGCAAATCTTTCAAAAATTCCTTGCTGTTTTTCCATAACTGAAAAATCCTTCTCGTTCTTATTTATAAACAGCACATCCGGTGCTTAAAAGGGTTAAGACCCAAGCTCACTTACTAACTTGAGTCTTGTACAGCTAACTAAATCTTAGAATTTACGCAACTAAGGTTTTATAAAACTCAACACCTGTAGCAGCTTGAATTTGTTCGAGCGTTACGTCTTTAGCTAGTTCAATGAGCTCTACACCTTGTGGCGTAATATCCATTACACCTAAGTCTGTAATCACGCGATGAACAACACCTTTACCTGTTAAAGGCAAACTACAGCTTTTCACGATTTTTGGTGTACCGTCTTTTGCACAGTGTTCCATTAGAACCACAACTTTTTGGACACCAACAACCAAGTCCATTGCACCGCCCATACCTTTGACTTTCTTACCCGGAATCATCCAGTTCGCTAAGTCACCTTTTTCAGAAACTTCCATTGCACCTAAAATTGCAATGTTGACATGGCCACCACGAATCATGGCAAAAGATTCTGAGCTTGAGAAAAATGCTGCACCAGGGCGGGCAGTAACCGTTTGTTTCCCGGCGTTAATTAAATCGGCATCAACAGTTTCTTCGGTTGGAAACTCACCAATACCTAAGAGGCCATTTTCAGATTGAAGCCAAACATTAATATTTTCAGGAATATAATTGGCAACAAGGGTAGGTAAGCCAATACCTAAATTGACATAAAAACCATCTTCAAGTTCTTTTGCAGCACGTTGTGCCATTTCATTACGTGACCAAGCCATTTTATACTGCCTCCGTGCTTAAAGTTTTATGCTCAATGCGTTTTTCAGGTGATGCATTTAATACAATGCGGTTCACATATATACCTGGTAAATGAATTTCATCCGGATCCAATTCACCAATTTCAACCACCTGTTCAACTTCCGCAATTGTAATTTTTCCTGCCATTGCACATTCAGGGTTAAAATTCTGAGCAGTTTTACGAAAAACTAAATTACCTGCCTTGTCTGCCTTATATGCTTTAACAAGAGCCACATCTGCTGTTAACGACTCTTCTAGAATGTAGTTCTTGCCATGAAAAGTACGTTCTTCTTTACCTTCGGCAATGAGTGTCCGTACGCCAGTTTGTGTGTAAAACGCAGGAATTCCAGCGCCTCCTGCACGTAACTTTTCAGCTAAAGTACCTTGTGGGGTTAGTTCAACTTCTAGTTCACCATTTAAATACTGGCGCTCAAATTCTTTATTTTCACCAACATAAGAAGAGATCATTTTTTTGATCTGTTTGGTTTGAAGCAAAATACCTAAACCAAAATCATCTACACCTGCATTATTAGAAATACATGTGAGACCAGTCACGCCACTTTGCTTAACTGCAATAATCAGTTTTTCAGGAATTCCGCATAAACCAAAACCGCCTACAGCAAGTGTTTGATTATCTGCAATAACATCTTTCAGTGCTGCCTCTGCATTGGCATAAACTTTATTCATTCTGTTGTTTTCCTATATCCCTTAGTAATTTAGTTTTAGCATCACATTTTGCGTTATAGAAGTTAATTTTTTTAAAGGATTAATAAGTATAATCAATGAATGGTATCAAACTCTCAACAAAATAACAGTTTTACACTGAGCAAAAAATGTTAAAAACTGATTGCAATATACTGAAAAATATAATAATTAATAAATTTATCTTAAACGTGTGCTTAATTCATCTTAAAAGACAGTCTTTAATTTTTTAAAATTTATATTGAACCAGTGCTTCAATAAATTGAGCAGAAATATTTGAAATTTCAAAGTTCTTTTTATAAACAATTCCTACTGTTTTATGAATGGCTTCATCTTTTAAATCTATCAGTACGTTATGTTCCTTATCAATGTGTTTGGCAAAATGTCTTGGAATTGCACTTACTCCAATACCGTAAGCCACAAAACTTGAGAGTGATGAAATTTGATGACATTCAACTTTTAAATCGAGCGTTATATTATTTCGCAAACAATTTTGCTCTACTAAATATCGAACAATTGAAGGTTTCTGTAAGGTCACAAATGGGTTTGAACAAAGCTCATGCCATGTAATAGAAGATGATTGAGCAAGTGGATGAGTCTTTGGCAATAGAGCCAAGAAATCTTCTTCAAATAGGGGGTTAAACTCTAAACCTTCGGTGAGATCTGGTTCAAAACAAATACCAAGCTCAAAAATACCATCCTGAACTTTTTCTATAATGGTCTCATTTGGAATATCGTGAATTGAAAAATTAAGATTAGGGTGAACAGCTAAAAACTGGTGAATTACTTCAGGCAAAATTGCGTGAGTCACAAAGGGCATAGATGCAATACTTAAAGTTCCCCGATTAAGCTTAAAGCGTTGTTTGACATCATTTTCCATTTCATCCCAATTGGCGAGTAATTTTTTTGCATACGGAATGAGGGATTTGCCTTCTTGGGTAAGCTCAACACGGCGTGTATTACGGTTAAACAGTTTACCGCCTAACTCTTCTTCTAAACTTTTGATGGTGAGACTTAAAGCTGATTGGCTTAAATGTAACTCTAAAGAAGCATTGGCATAGTTGAGTGTACGTGCAAGGGCTAAAAAAGCTTTTAGTTGTTTAAGCGTCATTTCTTTCCTTTAAATTACTCAACTTACTTAGAAGAGTAATTTATACGAAAATTTGCCTAATATGATGTTTTTTGACAAAAAATTATGAAAAATAAAAATCACGTACTTACTTGATAGAGAACAAATTGTAGGATGGTAAAGAACAGATATTAAAGCTAATTTTCTAACGAGGATTTTAGCTTTCTGTATATGCTCATTAAGATATACCACTAACACTATTAATATTAAGTACGCGTAGATTTATGTGTCGAAGCCCTTTGAAGGGCTTTCTTTTAAATATTTACATATAATATTTTTTCAAGAATTTTTTTATTTCAAGAGAGTATTTGAAAGGGTGTGAAAATCGAAACATATGACCCGTACGCTTGATAATCACTTCTTCTGAGTTTTTAATATTCTTTAAAAGAGTTTTAGAAGCTTCTTCTCCAATTAGCTTGTCTTCATCAGGTGTAAGAATTAATGTGGGTACTAAAATGTTTCCTAAGAGAGATATATAGTTGATTTCTTCAATTGATTGAATACGATTGATATAGGCTTTGTGAGGCGTGGATTTAATAAATAAATCTCTACTTAGATTTGTTGACCAGGGTATTTCTCCCTCTTTATCAAAAGATGAAGTGAGCTGTGCAGAATGAAATCGAAGTGTTAGTTGTCGATAAAATGGACCTGAAAAGAAAGGGGCAAGCATTGATAAAAATTTGAGTAGTGGAGAAGTAATCGGACTTTTAGCAAAACCGCCAGAAATAACCAAACCTGTTAAACCTTTTGGTTGACGTATTGCAACAGCAATTGCTGCTATAGCACCATAAGAATCACCAACTAAAACGTAATTATCTAGATCTATTACTTGATCCATAATGAAATCAGCTAATTCTTCTATTTTATTAATATCATTCGGTAAACAAAAAGTGCGCATATTATAATTTTTTAATTCAGTAAGTTGATTAAGTTGCCATGCTGCTCCTGAGAAGCATGGAATCATGACTAGGGTTGGCTGGTTATTCATGAATTACTCCAATAATTTATATAATCATATTAGAGTGATTCTAATCAGCTGAAATTATGATCTCTAATGGCATTCATTCATTGAATGCATGCATAAAATTAATAATTAAAAAAAGAATTTTTTAAATGGCTGATTGCGCTGATATTAGTGTGTTTGTAATCCATTCGATCATAGGTTCATTAATCCTATCTCTCGATCGAATAATATAAACCTCCCAAGTTGGTAATACCAAAGGTAGCTCAAAAATGCTCAATTGAGCAGTCTCTTGTAATTTTAATGCTACTCGCTCAGCTATTACTGCTATTGAATCTGAACTACCAACTAAGAATGGTACAGCCAAAAAACTAGGGCAAATTACGCTAATTTTGCGTGTAAGGTTATGAGTTTTTAGTACTTCATCTACAATTCCTCGTATATCTCCATTTGGTGAGACTAAGATATGCGAAAACTTGACAAAGTTATTGATATCTATGTACTTTTTATTGTCGCGTTTGATTAAAGCTGGGTGATTTTTACGAGCAATCCCTACAAATCTTTCTTGATGGACAAATTGGCAATCTAAACGCTGGGGGATTTGAAAAAATGATCCTGAGCCAATTACAATATCAATATCTCCATTATCTAACATGCTTAAAGCTGATTCAGTATTAGCTTGTTTTAACTTCAAAACTATATCAGGAGCAGCCTTCTGAAGCTGAGCAAATGCAGGATTGATAACTGTTAATATTGCATGGTCAGTAACTGCCAGTACAAGGGGCCTCTTTAAGTTCATGGGATCGAATTGCCCTCTAGGAGTAGCAACTTGTCTTATTAATTCAAGAGCTGTTTTTACTTGTGGCATTAATTCAACTGTTAGTGGAGTAGGCTCTATTCCTTTAGGGTTACGAATGAATAAAGGGTCCTCTAGAGTATTACGTAGCCTTGATAAAGCATGGCTAGTTGCAGATTGTGTTATATGCAAGCTTTCTGCCGCACGACCAACGTGTCTTTCATTCCATAAAGCTTCAAGTACAACCAGAAGATTAAGATCAAAGCGAGTAAGATCCAAAGATTTCATAGCTTGTAAACCAAAAGTTGAATTTAAAAAATTTAAGCTATACAGAATTTGAAATAAGTACGCTCAATGCTTTCATAGTGTTTTAAACTTATATTACTCTTATTAGAGTCCATACAAGAATGCTTTCAATAGATATACTTTAGATCTAAAAAATAATTGCTAATAATAATCCTGTCCAGCCAAACGAAGTGAAAATTGGCAATTAATATATCCATCAGATGCTCGTCTAGAATCGTGGTTAGAGCATGTCCGTTTTGGTGAACTACCTCCACGGTTAGGCCAACTAGCTCAGATAGTAGGTGCTTGTGAGCGCACTATTAGGCGAATATTCATTCGTGATACAGGAATGAATTATCAAAAATGGAGACAGCAATGGAGATTATTAAGAGCGATGGAAATGCTAGCAAAAGGAAGACAAATAAGTGAGGTAGCGCAGCAATTAGAATTTGTCAGTGAGAGTGCATTTATCGTTTTTTTCCACCAACATACAGGTACTACTCCAGTCCGTTATCTACGGAATATTTTTGGTGAAAATTCCTATAAATAAAATTTTCTTTATCGTCTGATTAAGCAGCTGTGTGCTGTGGGGACAATCAGTTAATAGTTTTTTAAGTCCAGAAGGAGCTCTCACTGGCTTAATGGTTACACCATAATTACGTACGCTAAATTAATAATTTTACACTAGACAAAGTTTTGAAAAGCTCACTTTCGGGAGCATCTCTATTAATTAAAATTAGTTAAAGAAAGTTTTGATCACGAATATCTTAATTTGGTTTTCTTTGTCAAAATCTTAATAATCTTAAAGACCTGATTATTCAGCTTTATTTTTTGATGGACGGTTGCACTGTCGAGTTGATCCCACAGCTCAAATGGAAAAAACTCTGAGCTATGATCAAATACCCATAACCATTGGTAGCTATGGTTCAGTGTATGAGTATCAAAACGAACATCTTGAACTTTGACAATCTTAAGCTGTTTATGGTGTTCGTCTTGAAGAATAATTTCATGGTTCTCCATTAGACCGCCACAAATTAAAAAACAGGTTTTAAGTGTACTTGAAATAAGATTTTCTGGTTAATTGGTTAGGTTGGCATTCATTTACAAAACATTTCTGCTTGTTAAAGTTTGTCATTTTCAAAATGATAATAATCTTTACTCTTGAAATACAAGGTTTTAAGTTGGTTGCATTGTAAGGCTTATATCTAAGTGTCAGAATGCACGTTGACATTTATCTTCGAGTTATCGCTATGAGTTTAATAGGCTTTATGTATGCAAGTAAAACCAATAGTGAACATAGTCAAATAAAACAAGATTTAATTGATATCCTCACAGAAGCGGTCAAATTCAACTCTCAAAATGATATTACTGGTGTGCTTTACTATGGTAATGGATACTTCTTACAATACTTAGAAGGGGAGAAAGAACAAGTTGAGACGCTATTTTATAAATCAATTTTGAAAGATTCGAGACATCAAAACTGCGAAATTATCTTTTTGGAACCGTCCGAACAGCGGTTATTTAAACATTGGAGTATGAAATTTGCGCCTATAAATACCAAAATAAAAGATTTCTTTTTTCATCATCATGTTGATGAGTTTAATCCGTATTTACTTAACACTAATTCAATCCCATCTTTTATTGAATTACTTGTAGATCAACCCAATTTGAAAGCGGATCAATATCAAGTTTAACCAAAAATATATTTTTTGATTGGATATAGATCCAAAAAGAAAATGTTGAAGGGTGATGATATTAAAGTTTCTAAAAAAGCCCTGCACAATCAGGGCTTTTAAATTTATATTAAATATAAATAGTACTATTTTACATTTACGGCTTACTACTAACTAATGATTTTTCAAATGCCATTTCTGCATCTTTTACAATAGCAGAAAGTTTTTCTGGTTGAATAAATGCATTAACTTGACCTGCATCTTTGCGCGCTTTATTTCCCATAACATCTGCAACTTCTGGATGGCTAGTAAGCACAATGTCTGCCTTCATATTTTTTAAACGCTTAAAACTCTGACGATAATCTTCTACAATATTTGGATATTGATGATTATTTTGTAAAACATTGCCAGCAACAGAGAGACTGCAAGGGAAAACAACATTTAGGTTCTTACCATTAGATTTAACTTCAGTTGACCAAGTTGTACAACCCGGAGTATGGCCTGGGGTAAGAGTAGCTTTTAGTTTTAATTTCCCTAGTTTAACTACTTCTCCATCGTGAATGACTTTATCAACTTTAACTGGAGTAAAAGGAATACTTTGGAAGGTGTTTTCACCTATTGGTTTTCCTATTTCTAAAGCTCGAACATCCTGCTGCATAGCAATTAATTTGGCGCCAGTGTCTTGTTTAATGCGGGCAAGTGCACCTACATGGTCCCAATGAGCATGGCTTGTAACCATAATTTTTACATCTGATAACTTAAAACCCAATTTTTTAATATTCTGCTCTATTTGCTCTGTATTTTCCGGAAGACCTGTATCTATCAATAAAGCTTGATGATCAGAGGTCAATAAATAGGTTCCAAGACCGTGAGTACCTACATAGTATATATTTTCAGTAATTTGGAATGGCTGAGTATTTTGTGTCCAGTCATCAGGTAACTTTAATGGTGTAGCTGAGGCAGATAGAGAAGTCAGCAATATACTTCCTGTAAACAATATCTTTTTCTTCATCTTTATTGGACTCATAGGTTGGTCGCAGTAATTAAAGTTTTATATTTTAACGCCTTTACTATAATTAGACCCTAATTTATTCATAAAAAAATATGACCATTCATTAAATTTTTATGTGTTCGTGCTTGTTTTTCATTCATTCTTACTGATAAGTCATTTCAGAACCAGTCTCTTTAAAAAGCCTTTGGCTCAATCTATAAACAGCTCTCAAAAAACTCAAATTAATAAATTAGTAAATTAGTAAAGACTAATTTTTAATGTAGGCAGGATAGCGATGTGATGTTTAAGATACAGCTTTCTCACTATTTTCTTAAGATTAAATTATGAATATCTACTAAATTATTTTAAAAAACATATTATTTAATTGTCTTTACTAAATAATATGAAATTATTAATTTAATTTACTCAATAATTAATAAGTTTTATAAATTAATAATGGCTTTTAAATAATTTGTTTTACCAAGAAATTTATATAAATACCTGTATTTTATTGATATTTTAAAATTTAAATAAATTACATTGTTTTTAAATATTTTAGTGATATTTTATTTTTAAGCTCATTTATCTATTACCAATCGTAGATATTGTGATTTTTATCATTTTAGGTTTGGGATAACCTAAATATCTTTTGGTAATTTTATTAAACCTAATATCTATTCTTTAGGGAGAAAGAATATATGTGGGAATTATTTGTAATTCTACTTTCGCTTGGGCTGTTAATGTATACAGCTTACAAGGGCTTTTCTGTCATTCTCATGGCACCAATTTGTGCCTTACTTGCAGTTTTACTCATTAACCCAGCCAATGTTTTACCGTTTTATTCGGGTGTCTTTATGCCCAAAATGGTGAACTTTATTAAAGATTACTTTCTTGTGTTTTTGCTCGGGGCAATTTTTGGTAAAGTCGTTGAAATGTCAGGGATTGCTGAGTCTATCGCTCGAACCATTGTGAGATGGATTGGCGCAAAAAAAGCAATTTTAACGGTTGTATTACTAGGTGCAATTTTAACATACAGCGGTGTTAGTTTATTTGTTGCTGTATTTGCAATTTATCCTTTTGCCAATCAGTTATTTAGACAAGCAAATATTCCAAAACGTTTAATTCCAGGAACCATCGCGCTGGGTGCATTTACATTCACTATGGATGCATTGCCAGGTACGCCACAAATCCAGAACGTAATTCCAACCACTTTTTTCGGTACTAATATTTATGCCGCACCTTTCTTAGGAATTATTGGTGCTATTTTTGTTCTATGCATGGGTTTAAGTTACTTAGAATGGCGTCGCCGCGCTGCTGCAAAAGCTGGCGAAGGATTCTCTGGTTTTGGTATAGACAATACACCGTCTCAAGAAGTTGAAGCTGATATGAACTTGCAAAATAATGGAAGTTCGGCTCGTCAGTTTCTAGCATTTGTACCGCTCATTCTTGTTGCAGTAATGAACAAATATTTATCTAAAGCAATCAAAGAATGGTATCCAAATGGCTTTGATTTTGCCTCAGTTGGTCTAGCTGATTACACCGTAGATGTTGCGAAAACTGGTGCGATATGGGCGGTTGGACTTGCGCTCATTGTCGGGATTATTACTGCAATTTTGTTTGATTACCAACGTGTAGTAACGAACTTTAAAGAAGGTATTAATGCGAGTATCGGCGGCTCACTTTTAGCCGTGATGAATACGGCTTCTGAGTACGGTTTCGGTGCTATTATTGCGTCATTACCGGGCTTTGCCATGATTAGTCATGCAATGAGCAGTACTTTTACAAATCCTTTAGTAAATGGGGCGGTGACGACAACTGTTTTAGCAGGTATTACCGGTTCAGCTTCTGGTGGTATGAGTATCGCTTTAAGTGCGATGGCTGAACACTATAATGCAGCGATTTTGGCTGCGGGTATTCCACCAGAAGTTATGCACCGTGTGGTTGCAATGGCGTCGGGCGGTATGGATACCTTACCGCATAATGGTGCTGTCATTACTTTACTCGCTGTTACAGGTTTAACCCATAAACAATCGTATAAAGATATATTTGCAGTTACGGTAATTAAAACATTAGCAGTATTTGTGGTGATTACGGTCTTTACCGTGACGGGTATTGTTTAAATCAGCACGTTATAAGTATTAAGGAGTAAATAGATGACTAAACTTTTAGACGGTAAAGTTGCTTTTATTACAGGTTCTGCAAGTGGTATCGGTCTAGAGATTGCTAAGAAATTTGCTCAAGAAGGTGCCAAAGTTGTCATTTCTGATATGAATGCCGAAAAGTGCCAAGAAACGGCGAACTCACTTAAAGAGCAAGGCTTTGAAGCACTATCTGCACCATGTGATGTAACTGATGAAGACGCTTATAAACAAGCAATTGAGCTAACTCAAAAGAACTTTGGCACGGTTGATATCTTAATTAATAATGCTGGTTTCCAGCATGTTGCGCCTATTGAAGAGTTTCCAACTGCTGTTTTTCAAAAGTTAGTTCAAGTCATGTTAACGGGAGCATTTATTGGTATTAAACATGTTTTCCCAATTATGAAAGCTCAAAAATATGGTCGTATTATTAATATGGCTTCAATTAATGGCTTGATTGGTTTCGCTGGAAAGGCAGGCTATAACAGCGCTAAACACGGCGTGATCGGTCTAACAAAAGTTGCCGCATTAGAATGTGCACGTGACGGTATTACGGTAAATGCTTTATGTCCGGGGTATGTAGATACACCATTGGTTCGTGGGCAAATTGCAGATTTGGCTAAAACCCGTAATGTAAGTTTAGACAGTGCACTTGAAGATGTAATTTTGGCAATGGTTCCTCAAAAGCGTTTGCTATCTGTTGAAGAAATCGCTGACTATGCAATTTTCCTCGCAAGTGAAAAATCAGGTGGGGTAACAGGTCAAGCTGTCGTGATGGATGGCGGTTATACGGCCCAATAATTTAATTGTTTTATAAAAACCGTTTATTTTATATAAGCGGTTTTTTATTCATTAAAAATTTACGGTCATCTACTGTTCAAAATAATGCTTTATCTCTACTATAACTTGTTATAAAAAAACCAATAAAATAAGTTTGTTAAGGTATGAAATTATACTTTAAAGGTATTTAACTTATTTGCATTTTTAAAATTTAATAGAGTATGAGAAAGTAATATTTACGCATGTCCTGATTAAATACTTTCAGGAAAACTCGTCAATTAAAGGGTATTAATTGGCATACAAGTTGCTTTTTTAGCAATAAGTTTTAGCTAGGTGAAAAGGATATGATATCACTCAGCCAACAGATGGAACTCAATCATTATTCACGCAAAGCTGAATTTGCGCAGAATCTGATGTCCACAATTTGTGGTGAACACCGTCTAGACACAATTTACAAAGACAATCTCGATTTCCATTATGACGGAATGCGTTTGCCTAATAAAAAAATGGCAATCGGCACAATCAGTTATGGTGCTAACGTCGCTATTAACATCTCAAATTTAAAAGCGTATAGCATTAGTTTACCTATACAGGGGCGACAAGCTCTCAACATTCGTGGTGCACATTATCAATCTGATGAAAACAGAGGCCTTATTGTTTCAAATAATGATCAACAAGATCTGATTATCGATAAAGACTGTAGAAAATTTCAGGTGGTTATTCCTGAGCGGAGTATGCAAATTGTCCTTGCGGATCTACTCAATAAACCTATAGAAACGCCTATCATTTTTAATCCTGAAATGCACTTAGACTCTGAGCAACTGATTGGAGCGTGGTGGAAGAATATTCAGAATTTTTTACAGCTAAAATCGCAATATAGCAATTTTTATGGTTTGCAGATGTTATCTGAAGACTATGAAAATTTTGTAATTAAAGCCTTACTATTATCTCAAGAAAACAACTACTCTGAAGCTTTAAAGTCACTTTCACATCAAGATGAGCCAGCTTATATTCGTAAGGTTCGTAATTTTATTATTGAACATGCTCATGAAGAAATCTGTGCAGAAGACTTGCAGCGTCTGGCTGGGGTTTCAAAATCAAAATTGTATGACGAATTTCAACAATACTACGGCACCAGCCCAATGTCGTATTTGAAAAAATATCGACTCCAACAAATTTATAAAATCTTGAGTACCACAGGAGCAGATAAAAAGATTTCTATTTCAAAGCTTGCATATGACTGGGGCTTTAACCATTTAAGCCGTTTTTCTCAAGAATATCGTGAAGAATTTGGAGAAAACCCAAGTGAGACTAAAGGTAAAATTTTCTGATATTTAACTTTCGCAATAAAAAACTGATTTAAGTAATTAAATCAGTTTTTTATTTATAGATTAATGTTTATAGACTTTCTTCAAGTTTTAACACTTGTTTGTGTTTAGATTTTTCATAAATCACTTTCAGGCTAAGTGCAATAAATGAGATGAAAGTTGGTAAAGCGAGAATAAAGAAAATACCGCTTAAACTTAAGTTAAAGGTGAAAATGAGTGAGCCAAAGAATGCACCTAAAATTGCACCAATACGACCAATACCATGCATCCATGAAACACCAACCGCGCGGCATACCGCTGGGTAGAACATAGCTGCAAGTGGCAGTAATGAAGACTGTGCCCCAGCCAGTAATGCACCAATTAAGAAGATAGTAAGGCCTAATAAGAAAATATTTGAGCTCACTAGACCAGCAACAATAAATAGGCTGAAAGCGATGAAATATGAATATTTAATCACTGTAGTTGGGTTTAGTTTATCCATGTACCATCCCATAATGGTTGCGCCAATTACACCGCCAAAAGGGAAAATCGCAGCAATTAAACTAAACTGTTGGGTACTAAAACCTGCTGTTTTTAAAATCGTTGGCATCCAGCTTGTTAAAAGATAGAACACCAAAAGACTGGTAAAACAGCAGATCCAAAGCATGCTTGAACCCCACAGATATTTTCCTAAAACCACTTTAACTGGATTTTCATCTGAAGGATTTTCTGCTTGAGCTAAAATAAGTTTTACCGGTTCTTGGAAGGAATGGCCTTAAATATTTTCTAAAATATGCTGCGCTTTATCTTGTTGATGACGTGTAATTAAGTATTGAGTTGATTCAGGTAATTTAAGTAATAAAGCAACCACTAAAATTAGGGGAATACTTCCGCCAATAATAATCACTTTGGCCCAGCCATAGCTTTCTAACAGATAAGCTGATAACACACCGCCACAAGAAATACCCAGCATAAATCCACAGCCAGCAAGCCCTGTGAGAAATGCTTTACGTTTTACAGGCATATATTCTGAGACAATGGTACTAATGTTTGGCATAGCTGCGCCTAAACCTACGCCAGTAATAAAGCGATAAATCATTAAGTCTTGAGTTGAATTAGCAAAGCCACACAAAATCGTAAATATTGAGAACAAAAGGCTTGTAAAAACAATAACACCTTTACGGCCAAATTTATCGGCTAAGGGGCCAGAAATGATTGCACCAATTGACATACCGACTAAAGCAGCACTTAAAACGGGAGCAAGTTGAGGCTTGGTAATTCCCCAATCATCCAATAATGCCGGTGCAACAAAACCAATAATTCCTGTATCTAGACCATCACAGAAAAAGACAAAAAAGCCTAGAATAAAAACTATCCACTGTAAGGGAGACAGTTTCTCACGGTTGATAATTGTATTTGCATCTATCGTTTTCATATGTATTCCTTCTTAAAATTATTTCATTCCCTAAGTAATTCAATGTATTCGTTACAAAACCTGTGTCTTTGATTGAACTATTTTTAACCAACCTTCACTATCCAATAAGTCCTAATCTTCATCCATTTTTTCCAAATGAGATAAAAAGCATTCATTTCACTTTTAATTTAATCTTTTGAAATATAGGTGTTTCTTATTTTTAATTTTTTATTCAGTTTGATTGATTTTGATAATTGCGCAGAGATTGGATAGTGCTTGCAGCTTTTGGACAGTCTAAAAAAATTTTCAGATAGAAGATAAAGCCATAACAATGTCAGGAGTTGACACTATGGCTGGTCAAACCATTCAAATTCAAACTGCATCTGGAAAGCAGTTCGGTGCATATCTAGCGACACCAGAAACAGGAAAAGGACCCGGTGTGGTGCTTTGTCAGGAAATCTTTGGGGTGAATGCAGCAATGCGGGAAAAGGCAGATTTTCTTGCAGAAGAAGGCTATACCGTTTTGGTTCCTGATTTATTTTGGCGTGTAGCACCTAATATTGAACTGGGTTACACACCAGAAGATTTTCAAAAAGCTTTTGAACTTTATCAGCAATATGACGAAAACCTCGGTGTTGAAGATATTCAAGACAGCTTAGCTTTTTTAAAGACACGACCAGAATGTGATACCTCTACAGGTCTCGGCGTGGTTGGCTATTGTTTAGGTGGAAAGCTAGCTTATTTGGCAGGCTGCAGACTTTCGGAAGTGGCATGTGCCATAGGTTATTACGGTGTAGGCATTGAAAAAGCGTTAGATGAGTTAGCTAACGTAAAAGGGCGCTTGGTTTTACATATTGCTGAACTGGACCAATTTACACCGCCAGATGCGAGACAAGCGATTGTCGATGCAGCCAACCAATATTTAAATGTACAAGCCTATGTTTATGAAGGTGTTGATCATGCCTTTGCACGACCAAAAAGCAACCATTACCACAAACCTTCAGCACGCTTTGCTCACGAGCGTACAGTAACAGCTCTACATGAAACGATTGGGCCGAAATATGATCTGGTCGCACTATGGGAAGAGCATATTCGTCATGAGTTCGATACGCGTGACGTACCAGCAACCATGGCAACGATGGTCGCGGAGCCTTATGTCAACCATATCCCAACCTTGACTGGTGGTGTAGGCCAAAGCCAGCTTGCTCGTTTTTATCAATATCACTTTGTTCATCAAAACCCAAAAGATATGAAGATCACTTCGATCTCTCGTACGGTTGGCTCAACGCAAGTGGTAGACGAGTTCATTATGAGCTTTACCCACGACGCAGAAATTGACTGGTTATTACCGGGTGTAAAACCGACTGGTAAATATGTCGAAATTCCAATGTTAGGTGTAATTCAGTTCAGAGGTTCAAAGCTGTGCCATGAGCATATTTACTGGGACCAAGCGTCGGTACTCGTTCAAATTGGTTTATTAGACCCAACAGGCTTACCCGTTGCAGGTGTTGAGACCGCGCGAAAACTTCTTGATGAAGATCTTCCTTCCAATACTTTGATGCCATCTTGGTCAAGTAGTGAAGGCAAGCCAGTTAGTTAAGGAGTATCTGCAATGAATATAGATTTAAAAGGAAAAGTCGCTGTGGTGAGCGGCGGTGCAACACTGATTGGTAAAGCTGTTATACAAGCCTTAGTCAGTGCAGGTGCTCATGTCGCTATCTTAGATATTGATACCAAAGGCAAGGCAATTGCCGAAAGCTTTAACCATGACGTGATGTTTATTCAAACCGATTTAACCAGCGATGCGGCTATTCAACAAACCGTGGCGGATATTCACCAGCATTTAGGTGAAGTGAGTTACTTGGTCAATCTGGCATGTACCTACTTAGATGATGGTTTTAAATCCTCACGTCAGGACTGGTTACAAGCACTCGATATTAATTTGGTCTCTACAGTTGAGCTGAGCCGTGCTTTATACAATGACCTAAAAAAGCAGCAAGGTTCAATCGTTAACTTTACTTCCATTTCCGCCAAAGTGGCACAAACAGGACGCTGGTTATATCCGGTTTCTAAGGCCGCGATACGTCAACTCACACAAAGCATGGCAATGGATTTTGCTGCCGATGGTATTCGCGTTAATTCGGTTTCTCCGGGTTGGACATGGTCTCGTGTCATTGCAGAAGTCAGCGGTAATAACCGTGAAAAAGCCGATAGCGTGGCAGCCGATTATCACTTACTAGGCCGATTGGGTCATCCCGAAGAAGTCGCCAATGTTGTTTTATTTTTATTGTCACCCGCTGCGAGCTTTGTGACCGGAGCAGATTATGCGGTCGACGGTGGCTATTCAGTGATGGGCCCTGAAGGATCACAGCCCGCTATTCCGCGTTTAGCCGAATAGCACAGTGTTTTAAAAGCACATTTAGAAAATTATGGAGAATATTATGCGCCGTATTGCAATTGTTGGAGCAGGACAGTCTGGTTTACAGCTTGGTTTAGGCTTATTAGATACAGGCTATGACGTGACCATGATCACCAACCGAACTGCCGATGAAATCCGTCAAGGTAAAGTCATGTCAAGCCAGTGTATGTTTCATACCGCTTTACAAACTGAACGTGACTTGGGACTAAATTTCTGGGAAGAACAATGTCCAGCCGTAGAAGGCATTGGGCTAGCTTTAGTTAATCCTGAAAATGGTGGTAAAGCATTTGAATGGAGCGCTCGTCTTGAGCGCTACGCTCAATCGGTCGATCAACGCGTCAAAATGCCATATTGGATGGAAGAATTTGAACGCCGTGGCGGTCGATTGGTGATACAAGATGTTGGAATAGAAGAGTTAGAACAACTCGCAAACGACTACGAGCTTGTATTACTCGCGGCTGGTAAAGGTGAAGTCGTTAAACAGTTTGAGCGTGATGATGCACGTAGCGTTTTTGATAAACCACAGCGCGCTTTGGCATTGACCTACGTCAAAAACATGAAGCCAATTTCACCTTATTCACGTGTGACTTTTAACATTATTCCCGAAGTCGGTGAGTACTTTTCTTTTCCGGCACTTACCGTGAATGGGCCTTGCGACATTATGGTGTTTGAAGGTATTCCCAACGGTCCAATGGACTGCTGGCAAGATGTCAAAACACCTGAACAGCATCTGCAATGCAGTTTGGATTTACTCAAGAAATTTGTGCCTTGGGAATACGAACGCTGCGCGAATGTTGAGTTAACCGATGCTGGTGGATATTTAGCAGGACGTTTCCCGCCGACAGTACGTAAACCCGTTTTAACCTTACCGTCTGGCAAGAAAATTTTTGGTATGGCAGATGCCTTGGTGGTAAATGATCCGATTACTGGTCAAGGCTCAAACAACGCTGCTAAGTGTAGCAAAATCTATTTCGATGCCATTTTAGCCAATGATAATCAAAACTTTAGCGAACAATGGATGGTTCAAACATTTGAACGTTATTGGGCTTATGCAGAAAAAGTCGTAGCTTGGACCAATAGCTTATTAGTACCACCACAACCGCATGTTGTTGAGCTATTAGCAGCTGCAAGCCAAAACCAAAGCATTGCTTCAATTATGGCCAATAACTTTGATGACCCGCGCTCTTTTGCTCCGTGGTGGTTTGATGCAGATCAAGCTCAGGCATTCATGGCCTCAAAAACCGCAGCAAAAGTTGCTTAAGGGCAAAACAGCAAAGGGAGAATTAAAAATGGACACAATTGAAACTCAAGGTTTACAAGCAATTAATGCTGAAAACCCAAGAGAAATCCGTAATTTACTTGGGCAATTCGCAACTGGCGTTACCGTGATTACAACCCGTGGTAAAGATGGTCGGAAAATAGGAATGACCGCCAATTCTTTTTCCTCACTGTCTTTAGACCCACCATTAATTTTGTGGAGTCTTTCAAAAACGGCGCCAAGTTTGCCTGATTTTGTAGAAGCTGAATATTTTGCAATTCACATGTTGGCACAAGAGCATCATCAGCTTTCTGGGCATTTTGCTCGAGGTGCCGAAGACAAATTTGCAGGCATTGCTCATCAACAATGCAATGCTGGCGTTCCAATTTTGACTGATGCACTCGCAACCTTGGTTTGTCGCAATGTAAATCAGTATGAAGGCGGAGATCACCTGATTTTTATTGGTCAAATTGAACAATACCAACAACGCCAAGGTGAACCATTGGTATTTCACGCAGGAAAGTATCGGATTGCTGCTGAGCATCCAGAATTAGCCCATTAATTCACCACAATCACGATCAATCCGGTCGTGATTTTTTTTATAGGAAATAAGAAGATGAAAAGCACTTTAATTAAACATGGCTTTTTAGCAGGGACATTGTTGGGTGTGCCTTTGGCTGCACATGCCTATGATTTACCGACCGTAAACTTAGGTATGACCAGCTTTCTCGATGGTGGATTACCAGCAGGGTCCGGTTGGTATGCTCAAACCTATTTTCAAAATTACGATAGTAATAAACTGGTCGATGTTAATGGACAAAAACTCGGTTTACCTAAAACAGATCTAAATTATCAAGTACTGGTTGAACAGATTAGTTATTTATCGAATATCCGAGTAAAAGATAAAGCCAGTCTAGGCATAAATTTTCTGATTCCTTTTGTCAGTAAAATGGACATGGATGATGGCTTGAATAATGCGGCAATTAAAGCCCAAAGTGGCTTTGGGGACATTATGATTGGGCCTTTTATTCAGTTCGATCCAGTCATAGGCGCACAAGGACCGAAGTTTGTACATCGTTTTGAGTTTCAGGTGAATTTACCTACTGGCGAATACGACCAGCAAAAAGATATTAACCCAGGTAATAACGCTGTTTCATTTGACCCGTATTGGGCTGCCACATATTGGTTTAATCCAAAATGGACAGCTTCAACACGTATCCATTATCTCTATAACTTTAAGAATGATGACCCAAGCTATACGTTTGCTGGAGCAAATGATATACAGGCAGGGCAAGCAATTCATGCAAACTTTGCAACAGACTATGCTATTACCGAACAGTTGCGTTTAGGGCTCAATGGCTATTGGCTAAAACAAGTTACAGATACCGAAGTCGATGGTGAAAAAGTCAAAGGTCGACGTGAACAAGTTTGGGCAATTGGTCCCGGTGCGATGTATAGTTTTTCTAAAAATGATCACTTGGTTGCAAATGCATATTTTGAGCAAGATGCTGAAAACCGACCAGAAGGTACGCGACTACAAGTTCGTTATGTCCATCATTTTTAAATCATAAAAAAAGCCTTTTATATCAACAAATATAAAAGGCTTTTATCTATTTTAGTTTAAGAAAAAATTGAAGTAATTAAGCCTGAACCTTCACTGTGACCAGAACGGCGAGTAGACGAAGGTAACTCACCATAACGGCGTTTATATTCTTGAGAAAAACGACCTAAGTGAGTAAATCCCCATTTAAATGCAACGTCAGTAACCGATAGATTTTCATTATGCATGAGTTCTAAATGAGCTTGTTCAAAGCGTAATTCTTTTAAATAAGACATTGGGGTGGTCCCTAAATAGTTTTTAAAACCAGTAAATAGGGTTCTTACGCTCACGCCTGCATGTTCAGCTAAAATCTCGACATTGAGCGGCTCATGCAAATGTTCTTTAATGTAGGCTTCTGTACGCTTCACGAAATAAGGAGAAACGGTTTTTTCTTTATAATGATCAAGCTTATGTAATGCATTGTTGGGCTGACCATAAATGAGCGCATTAAATAAATTTGACTCAAACTGTTTAAAGGCTAAAGGATGATGGAGCGGATGCTGTTCGCATGCTAAAGCATCCATTAAGGTTCTAACAAGCTGCAAAAAATAGGCTCCACCTTGGGTAGAAAAATCTAATTTTGGATCAAAAATAAGTAAAGTTATTTTCTGAATCGGCAATATGTTGACGACAATGGTAAGTAAAATCATCCTTTGAAACTTTTAGAATGAGCTGTGGTGAGTTCGCATGCCAGCGCATACGTAAAGATTGCTGAGGTGAAATAAGAGAAGCAACTTGAGAATAAGAAATAAACTTTTGCGAACCAAACTCGATTTCTGCGTAGCCTTGAGTTGGAATTTGAATTAAGTAAAAGTTATCCAGATGATCTGGTTCAATAATGACATCTGCGCCATATTCTAAGCGACTAATAGATAGCGCACCTGTTTTAACATGGTGCATAGTTGCACTGAAATCTCGCTTCTGATGAGAGATTTTAAGATCATGCGGTTTAAAAATTTGGCCTACATTGCGGCAGGTTTCGCTTAAATCGTGGTGATCGAACACCAAATTATGATCAGTAAAGATAGACTCATTTTGAAAATGACGTCCATTGAGTTCGTGGGAGTTGGCTTGGTTCATATTTATCCCTTTTGGCTCACTCCTGTATTTACCTATGTTGCAAAAGTTTTAAACTTTCACTGTGCAATAAGTACATACGGCACTTAAAAATTAAGTTAAGCGTAAAATACAATGAGATATAAGCAAGATATAGACCAATCTAACCGCTAGTTATTGTGATTTTCTCAAACTTTTACGTCGGATTTTGTCCATCAATTTAATACATTCGAGAAATAGAATAGGGGGATATAAAAGGTGCTATAACTTAATCTCATCATGATCTTATTCCTTAAGATCTATCAAAATTTATAACAAATCCGTGCGAACTGGTCAATTTATTTTGTCGGAATTCATTATTTTATATTATTGATATATAAAAGCTTTTAATTTAAATACAAAAATTCAATATACCCCTTATAAGAGTATATTGAATCATTTCAGGTTTAGTAGTTTTTAAGCTATTTATACTTTTAACGTGAGGTATTGCTCTGTAAAAATTTCTCGCTGTAGATACGGTAGTTTTGCAGAGCTTGCTCATCTAACCAATTTTTAACGGCTTCAATCATTGGCGGTGGGCCACATAAATACATATCAAAAGCTTGCTCGGCCAGTTGATCTTTATTTAAGTGCTCATGGATATAGCCTGCTTTACCTTGCCAAGTTTCCGTTGCCTTAGTCACAATCGGGTGATAACTAAAGTTGGGTAGCTGTTCAGCATAGGCATGTAAACGCTGTTGTTCACACAAGTCGGTTTCACTATTTACGCCGTAGTACAACTGAACGGCAGGTGAGTTAGGCTGCTCAACCAAGTTATCAAGCATTCCCAAGAAAGCCGATAAGCCTGTTCCACCCGCCACAAAAACCAGTGGTCGCTCTACTTCACGTAAATAGAAACTACCAAGCGGTGCTTCAATAAGTAAGCTTTGTCCAACCTGACAACGGTCACGTAGGTAATTACTCATCACACCGTCTGGCAAGAGGCGAATGAGAAATTGCAATTGATTGGTTGCGTTTGGTCTATTTGCAAAAGAATAAGAGCGCCAGTCTTCTGTATTCGGTATTTGCAAACGAGCATATTGACCAGGTAAAAACTGAAGTTGTTCAGCATGACTGCTCGCATCAAGATGTAAAATTGCTGTTGTTTCTGAAACCAGCTCAACCGCAGTCACTTTGGTTTCAATTTTTAATGTATCGCCAGCATTGCAAATAGCAGAATCATGATCGAAATAAAAAGCTGCATCTGATTTTACACGGGTCTGGCAAGCTAACATTTTTCGTTCGGCCAAATCACGTTCACTTAATGCATCTTCATCGACATATTCTTGTTCATAAATACCAGTTTCACACTGTCCCTGACAGGTACCACAAACACCTTCACGGCAGTCTAACGGCAGGTTAATTCCCTGACGAACTGCTGCATCAAGCAACAATTCGTCTTTATTTACCGAAATAAAAAAGGTTTTGCCATCGGCAAAGTTAAGTGCAACTGAATGTCCCATTTTCATTCCCCTTAAACGTGATAAAAGTCTAAAACGGAATCAATTTTGTCATTCAGCAAAATGCTGTGCTGACGACGAATACGGAAACCATCAGCGGTTTGACGTAAAAGATAAGTGGCATGTCCGTAAAAACAGCCTTCTAAACCTTGACGGTTATAGAGCGTTTGCCATGCAACTTTTGCTTCGATAAGACCATCTTCCAGTGTTTTAACTCGAATGTTGTTTATGCTGTGCAAAGTACGTGGTAACGGTGTTGCAGATGCTGCTTTTCCGGTACGAATACGGAATACACGGTCTTCAAGGCCTGTACGGTCCGCATAATAGATATAAGACAAGCCCTGATTTGGATCTTGAACATAGTTATGGTCATCAATCCACTGTGGAATATGATATTCACTATCTTCATCGTAAAGCTCTAGGTAGGCATCCCAGTCATAAGCATCACAAAGCTCTGCCTTTTTGTACAAAAACTGAGATACAGCAAAATGTAGTTCTTGTGACATGGTTACACCTCATCCATTACGGCATTATTTTCAAAAGTAATATCCTGCATTTTCAAGGCTTTTTTATTTAAGCCGTCCAGCATGAGACGTTGCCAGTGTCCATGTTGATTTACATAGAGTCCTTCATGGGTAAATTCACGGCCAGTAATAACGGGTTGAATGCCTAAATCTTGTGAGTTTTTGGTCGTACCATATTCCCAAGACTGACAACCACGTGAAATATCGCTCCAACGTTCAAGTCGTGCTTGGAAACCTTTTTGTTGCTCACGGAATTCAACTAAATCGTCTGGTGTACCAAGGCCCGACACATTAAAGAAATCTTCAAACTGGCGAATACGGTTACGGCGTGCTTCAGCAGATTCTCCTTTAACCCCAATGCATTGGCTGATGACTTCGGTTTTATTCCATGCCACAGGACGAACAATACGAAGTTGTGAGCTAATCTGATCCATAAAAAATAGGCTAGGGTACAAGTTCAAGTTTCTTAAACGATGCATTGCCCATTCAGCATATTTTTCGCCATATTTTTCGACCATATATGGCATAACCGTGCTGTAGCCCGGACGAACTGTTGGGTTTGGCATGTCACTAAATAAAACACTATGACCATTTTTGAAACTAAACCAGCCATCGTCAGTTTCTGAGTCACCGGCACCCAACTTGCTATAGTCAAGTGTATCGAGTTCTTCACCTTTTGAGGCATTGACTTGCTGGCGGTGTTGGACTGTAGAGACATAGTTATAGTGAACAGTGCTGACATGGTAGCCATCTAAGCCATTTTCATTTTGTAGCTTCCAGTTACCTGCAAAGGTATAAGATGACTTACCTTGTAATACTTCGAGTTCACCTGTTGGGGACTGGTTAACCATTAAATCAAGGAACAGTTTTGCATCGCCTAAAAAGTCCTCTAGCGAATCTGTTGCTTGAGTATCAAGGCTAACAAATACAAATCCACGATAGCTGGCAATACGGCCTTGTTTTAAACCACGGCTTGATTTATCAAAATCTTCACAGTACTCACTAGGTGCTTTTACCTTAACCAAGCGACCATCTGACTTATAACACCAAGCATGGAATGGGCAGGTAAATGTAGATTGATTGCCTTTAGCAACGCGTGTTAAGGTCGCACCGCGGTGTTCACAAGCATTGACCATGGCATGTAGTTCGCCTTTACCATCACGGCTTACAATAATCGGTTGGCGGCCAATTTGAACGGTTAGGAAATCATGATTGTTTGGAATTTCACTTTCATGACATGCGTAAATCCAAACTTTTTCAAAAATAAGTTCCATTTCCAAGTCAAATAGTTCTGGCTCGGTAAACATGTCACGTGCAATACGGAACACGCCATCGTTAGGACGGAAGTCGATACATCCATCTATAAAATCATTCCATTGTTTTAAATTAGATGAGGTCATTTACTCAATCCTCCAATCAATCAGCTTTTAACTGATTGAACCGCGATTAAGCATTCCTCTCTATCCGTTTTTTCCAGATCTTTATCCACTTTGTGCAGTTTTGATTTTTTAATCGAATTCTTTTGAAGAAAAAGTAGAGATTTAAATTTGTATGTGTTTTAACCTATTAAAGTTCCCTATAATGTTAAGCAGCATAAAAATGAAACTTTGTGAACTAAGTCTATGAAAGAACAAAACTTAAAATTACAAATTAGAATTCTTTTAGAGCAAAATATTGCATTTGGTCCGGGTAAGGCAGACTTACTTGAAGCAATTGAGAGAACGGGTTCAATCTCACAGGCAGCAAAATCTATGAATATGAGCTACCGCCGTGCATGGCAGTTGGTCGACACCATGAATCAATGCTTTGAAACAGCTTTAGTGGAAACACAAACGGGTGGAACCCATGGTGGTGGGGCAGCCGTCACAGCTTTGGGCCACAAAGTCTTAGAGCATTACCGCCAAATGGAAATCAATGCTCGACAAGCCTTAGAACATGATTATCAAATTATGAGTAGTTATTTAAAGAAATAAGATTAGGAATGCTTTATAAATCAAAGAATTTAAGCGCGAATCAGTTTTATCTACTAATAGTTTTCAATTGCTCAGAAAAAATACCCATCTTTATAAATAATTTCTACTTTTAATCGTCTATGCTTATCGCTATATTCTTGGGTATATATCGCTGCAAAAAACGACAAAAAAGGTAAAACATAATGGTAAGTAATACAAAGATAAAAAAATTAGCTTTAGCTTGTTCAATCCTCAGCATAGGAGTGATCTTTAATATTTCAGCCAAGGCTGAATCAGTTACTGTTTATGCAGCAGCGAGCTTAACGAATGCGATTGCAGATTTAGAAAAAATTTACGAAAAACAAAATAAAGTAGAAATTAAGACTTCATATGCAGGCTCATCGACCTTAGCGAAACAAATTGAAGCTGGAGCCCCAGCCGATATTTTTATTTCAGCAGATACACAGTGGATGGATTATCTACAAAACAAAAAACAAGTTGCAGCAAATGACCGTATAAATTTATTAGGTAACCGTTTGGTTTTAATTACACCTAAAGGAAGACCATTAAATATAAAATTAGATAAAACCACTGATCCCAATAAAGTGTTTACAGGCAAGATTTGTACAGGAGATACCAAAAGTGTGCCTGTAGGCAAATATGCTAAACAAGCTTTTATCAATTTAGGTTGGTGGAGTCGTATTGAGCCGAAGTTAGTTGAAACAGAAGATGTTCGAGCTGCATTAAATTTTGTTGCGCGTGGTGAATGTCAGGTTGGGATTGTCTATGCAACCGATGCAGCGATTAGCAAAGATGTGACTGTAGCTGGCGTATTTCCAGAAAATACACATTCGCCAATTACTTACCCTATAGGGATAGTTAAAAAGACTCCAAATTCAACAAAGTTCTATCAATTTTTACAAAGCAACCAAGCCAAAGCTGTCTTTAAAAAATATGGCTTTAGTGTGCTAGCTCCAGTTAAACCATGATGTTCTCTTTAACCCCAGAAGAACTCAGCGTGCTGCAACTTTCTTGTAAGGTTGCAGCAAGTTGTCTTGTTGTCAGTATTATTCCTGCAATTTGTGTGGGATGGTTTCTAGCACGTAAAGACTTTTGGGGTAAGTCATTCATTGAAACATTGGTGTTTTTACCTTTGGTATTACCGCCAGTGGTGCCTGGTTATTTGCTTTTACAAGTTTTTGGGAGCCGCGGGATTATTGGGCAATATTTAGCTCCACTCGGAATTGATTTTGCATTTAACTGGAAAGGCGCCGTTCTTGCTTCCGCAGTAATGGGTTTTCCGCTGTTGGTACAATCGATTCGACTAGCAATTGAGCTGGTCGATCAGCGTTTAGAAATGGCAGCAAAGACATTAGGTGCCTCATCTTTAGGGGCATTTTTCCATGTCACATTGCCACTTGCCAGCAGTGGTATTTTAATTGGTGTCATTTTGTGCTTTTGCCGGAGTCTAGGTGAGTTTGGAGCCACTATTACTTTTGTTGGTAATATTTCAAATGAAACACGGACTTTGCCTCTAGCCATGTATAGCTTAATGCAACAACCCGATACCGAGGCCGCTATTCAACGACTTATTGTTTTATCGTTAAGCGTGGCTTTTTTAGCACTATGGTTTGCACAGTGGTTTCATCGTTATCAAAAGAAGCGCCTAGGGCGGTAAGATTATGTTGATTGATTGCCGTTTCCAGCTACACATGGGTCAATTTCATATTGAGCCTAGTTTCCAGTCCGATGCTTCTGTTATTGGGCTATTTGGTGCATCCGGTTCAGGTAAAACGTCCATTTTACATGCTATTGCAGGGCTGAACACTCCGCGTAGTGGAGTCATTAAAATACAGGATCAAACGTGGTTTGATTCAAATCAAAACATTAATTTGAGTACGCAAAAGCGACATGTTGGATTGGTTTTTCAAGATGCTCAGCTTTTTCCGCATAAAACGGTAAAGCAAAATTTATTATTTGGTCTTAAGCATCTTTCCCAACAAGAACGTCACTTTGAAGCAGATTACATTATTGAATTATTAAAGTTAGGGCACTTATTACAACGTATGCCTATCAAACTCTCAGGTGGGGAAAAGCAGCGCGTGGCACTGGGTCGAGCATTGTTATATTCACCTAAGCTGTTACTACTAGATGAGCCGTTATCAGCATTAGATGCGAATCATAAAGCTGAAATTATTCCTTTTTTTCAGAAGGTAAAAGAGGAAATAAAAATTCCGATGATTTATGTAAGTCATGATATTCAAGAAATTAAACAACTGACCGAAACAATGTGGGTTTTATAATTTTTCATATTTCACACATTATTTCAGCCATGTTGATTTATGGTTGTTAGCTAGCCCATAAACTGCCCGTTGGAGCAGATTTTCGGCGATCTTGGGCTTGTTGATAAAAACGCCAGAAAGCTAACGCAAAAATGACAGCTAAGAAATCAACTACTAAGATTTCTCCGCCATGGACCCATAAGCCACTTTGGGGAATGAAGTAGGCTAAAAGAGATGTAAGTGGAATCGCAAATAACACAAAAACCAAGGTTAAGAGCAGTTGTGGTAAAGCTTTTGCGTAGCCAATCACAAAGGTATAAATCAGAGTCAGTAGGAAAATCGCATAATAACCATACATGAAGAGGTGATTTATACTTTCAATGTTGAGTGTAGCGAAAAGCCAACGACTAGCTAACATTGTGCCTACGACAGCTAGAACACACCCTAAACATGCACCTATAGTTAAGTTCGCGAGGAACACCACATCTTTACGTTGAACAGGAACAGAATCTTCAGCACGCTTTTGTTTACGTGCACGAGTTTCAACCCAAAGAATGTTCCCTGTGTAAAACAAGAAAGCGCCACCGACACCTAACACAAAATAAATCCAACGTACGCCCGTACCCCCAAAACTTCCAAAATGTAGGCTAAACATGGCGTTGATTAACTTATTACCTCCATCAGTCTGAGTATTAATACCTTTATGATTAAAGTGCTCAACTGCATAGGGGTTCATGCGCATAAAGTCTTGATTTGCGCCGCGTAACATCTGATCGGGGCTATACAAGGCTATACGTGCATTGGCTTTTTCAGGTTTATCGAGGTTACTGAACTGGATATAGTCAACTGAATATTCAGGTGCTACTTTTTTTGTTTGAGCTAATATTTGCTGCACATCTATTTGTGTTTGTTTAGGTTGAATAAGCGCAGGGGGAGAACGCTGAAAAACTGGCTGTCCTTTGAGTGCCAGCTGACCAATCGCATCGTAAAAAAAGTCATGAAAAGCAAAGACAATAACGCTAATGCTAATAATGATGTGAAAAGGTAAGCTCGTAATTCCAATCACGTTATGCGCATCTAACCAAAAACGCTTTTTATTTTTACCAGGACGGATGACAAAGTAATCCTTTACCAAAGTTGGTAAAAGAATAATCACTCCTGAAAGTAAAGCAAGAAAATATGAAATAGAAACCACGCCCATCACGTAAAGTCCTAATCCGTGATGACCTGCCATGCCGGGTATGCCTGCTGTTTCATGCAACTGTTCGATTAGCCAGCCTGCTTTAGATAAGTTTTCCTGAGCAACGATTAACTGACCTTTATTGTCTAAGCTTGCCATCCACGTAGACTGAGCAGCATTAAAGCCATCTCCATGTTCACTCCACGTAATAGGCGCGTAGTGAAATTCATTAGACGATAAATTTAGTGTGAAGTTCTTTTGTGCAGCAGGATAGGTAGCCTGAACTTTTTGAATAAGCTCATTATATTGGTTGGGTGAAACTTTAGGTAAAACTTGCTGCGTTGGCGTAGCCCACTTACTAATGTGGTGCTGAAACATGCTAAGCCCACCAGCGAAGAAACAGATAAAAAGCAAAATCCCTGCACATACACCCACCCAAGTATGCATGCTTTTTGCTAATTTCATAATGTCTGAACGTACTTTCATGTTTAACCCCGCAATACGAAAATACAGCTATACGCTAGGGCAATCGCAATGGATAAATAGATCAGTGCTTTTTGTCCGGTCGTAAAAAAATAACTGGCAAACATAATAGGCATCCAAACCCACGGCACACTCCACATTCCCAATTGCACCAATAAATCCATGGCAACATAAGGACGACCTAATAGAACTACTAAATTGCCAATCGCGATGGAAAGACTTAGTCCTAAAACCCCGCCAGCAAAAGTTTTACTCCACCAGTCTGGCTGGATAGGAGACTGAATTTTAGCTTTCATGAAACCAATTTCCGTTTAAAAAGCGCTATAAAGGGAAGAAACGACCATGCAAAAATGATGAGCATGAACCAGCAGAAAGCAGCAACAACTTTTGGTAAGCTCGCAAAGAGTTCAATCAATCCAACACTCAACAGTACTAGACCCAAATACTTAAATAGAGCTGGAAGATGGTGAGACAACAGATTTTGATTGCTATGACTACAATAGATACTGACCGCTCCTAACAGGGTCAAAAAAAGTCCTATAAGTTTCATAATCGATGTTTATAAGTAAATTAAAGTCAAAATTTACCCAATAGTATAAGTAAATAATAATTATTATCAAATGATAAGTATAATTATTTATTAAATTGCGGCTCGTAAGTTAAGATAAGAGAGAACATATTAAAAGTATTTATTTTGAAGCAAAATACAGTGAGTCATTATCTATATATTCCTGAACAACTCAGCAAATCAATTTATGAAATTTCGAGCTCTATTTTTCTCACATCGGGGCTATTCTGTTATAAGTTAGATTTATCAAAAACACAGCATTTGCATATAGATCAACAGTTAGAGCATCCCCTAAAAATTGCTCAAGCGCGTGTCGAGCGTAAAAATGAGTACTTATGTGGTAGGGTCTTAGCACAGGCTGTTTTAAATCATCATTTCGGTTTGAATCAGCCAATAACTTCTATGCATGAACATTTGCCCATTTGGCCATCTCATGTTTTGGGTAGTATTAGTCATTCACAAAATAAGTTAATTGTTGGGCTATCAAATAACGCGCTTTATTTGGGAATTGATATCGAGCACTGGGTAACTTCAGAATTTGCAAAAGAAAGTGCACACCTTATTTTAACGCCATCTGAGCGTGATTTATGGAGCGGTAAGGCGGCTAAGTTTTTTGATTTTGCCCGATACGTAAGCTTAATTTTCTCTGTAAAAGAAAGCCTATATAAAGCAGTTTATTCCACAGCAAAGCAATATATTGATTTCTTAGAAGCATCTATTGTTGATATTAATTTTGACAATCAAACATTAACGTTAGCTTTTACATTAGAAACTCAACAGCGTTATCAACTTTTAGAACAATATCAAGGGGGATGGGTTGTAGAACAAGACTGTATTATGACTTGGGTTTATCAAGCAAGCTATTGTGTTTAAAGAAAAAGAAGGCAACGCATTGCCTTCTTTTTTATTTAGATTTTAATTTTCTTGTAGTTTAGGATCTTGAAATCCGGTTTCACGCATATCTTGAGAATGGAATAAGAACATAAATCCTACCGCAAAACTTACTATCCCAAAGAAGAGAATACTTCCTGATATTGGTAAAAACCGAGTTAAAAGGCCTAAAGTTGTTGTAGCAATTGAATCACCTAAAGCATCTTGTGCAAGCCAGATAGCATTAATGCGTCCTAAATATTCATCAGGTGTATGTCCTTGCACAATGCTGTATTGAAGCAAGTTCGCAATCGACATCAAATATCCGAACAAACATAAAATGGGCAAGGTCACCAGTAACCAAGGAGAGAGCCCAATCATAATCATACAACCAAAAACACCTAAGCAGGTATAGAGCATGACTAAACCGGGTCTGAGTAAACGTGTTGTCCATCCACTGAGTAAGGCACCCAAGGTTGAACCTAAAGGAAAAGCTGAATACATAAGTCCGAGTTCAAATGCACCGCCGTGGAAAATTTCATCTGCCATTTGTGGAAAAATAATTCGAATAGCACTGCTAAAACTAAGCAATGTTCCAATTAAAATGGTGCTACCGACCACTTTATTTTTAAAAACAAACTTGAACCCTTGAGCTAATTGTCGAAGAGGACTTTCATCATTTGATGTATGTTGCGGTTTAAGTGCAGGCAATCCCATCAATAAAAATACAGTAAGTAAAGTACCAACCGTTGAGACCCAATACACAGTTGCGACACCACTAGCAGCAATTAAAATACCGCCGATTGCTGGTGAAATCACGGTTGCAAGACGTACGGATACCATACTAATCGCACGAGCTTGTACGATATTTTCACGCCCTACAATCACAGGCATAATCGCCATCATTGCAGTTACACCCAGTGCACCGAAGAAACCATCCCATGCCGATAAAAAATAAATGGCATACAGCGATGGATGCTCAAACATGGCGTTAATGGCGAGGCCTGCAAAGCCTAAACCACACACCCCACGAGCCAATAGAATCAGCCATTTCCGATCTTTGCGATCTGACAGCAAACCACCAAGTAATAAGCCAATAAACATGGCAATGCCTTCAAAAGCCATGGCGACAGCAACGTTAAGTGAGCTACCAGTGATGTCATAGACTTGTTTTGGAATAGCTACGACCAACATGCCAATGGTTAACAATGACAAGGTGCGGGCAATAAATACATGTCGGAAATGAGCATTACGTTTTAAAAGACTAAAATCGGTCAATATAGATTTAAAGCTCATGGCATACGCTCCTCTAAACCGCGTGCCTGACAAATCATGCTGTTTAACATTGGTCCAAGTATTTGAAGTTGTTCGGGTGACAACACAGTGGTATGGTCTGCTTCGCTTAAACGAAAAATATTGAGTTTTTTAACCAAAGGTGACCATTGTTGTTCTGGTTGTATATACGGAAGCAAATCTTTTTCAGCGACTACTAAGTGTAGATCACCGTCAAAATGCGGCATTTTATAAGGTTTTAATAAACGTACGGCATCACGGTAGTTCGCAAAAATATCCTCTTGTAAACGCCGTGTTTCTTCACTTAATGCCGTATCTGCATCGGCTAAAATATCATTGAAGAATTGGAGCTGTTCTTGTTCAGCTTCAGCATTCATTTCCTCTACAGATAGATCTAACCATTGATGAATTTCGGCAGGGTAAGTGTCTAATAAACCAAGAAAATCAACTTTTTCACCTTGTTCAGTGAGCTTCGCTGCAACTGCATAAGCCACTGTACCGCCAAGTGAATAACCTAATAAAGTATAAGGGCCTGTTGGTTGTTGCTTGCGAATAATCTCAAGTTGTTTTTCAACCAGCTCATCCATATCTGTACTATTTGCCAATAAGCCATCTGGGCGAGGTGACTGCAACCCAATAATTGGTAAATCAGGATGTAGATAACGGTTCAATACCGTATATTGCCATGCTGAACCAGAACCTGGGTAAAAACAGAACAATGGATGCGCAGAGCCAGAACGAATCGGTAAAATGGGTTGCATGCCAGTTTGTTCGACTTCTGCCAAACGTTCTTGTGTAAGAAGTAAAGCCGCCAAACGTTGAATTGTGACATGACTCATCAACTGACCTATTGGAATGGTCCGCTTAAATACCTTTCGGATTTCAATTGCAAGCTTCATTACTAAAATAGAATGTCCACCAAGGGCAAAGAAATCTTCATTCACACCAATAGTTTGATCCGTATTTAAAACTTGCTGGAAAATACGTGTCAGTTCGTGTTCAAAAGCAGTGGTGGCGTACTGTTTTTCTGCATTTGAAGGATTAATTTTTGGTTGCGGCAGTGCTTTACGATCTAGCTTCCCATTATGACTTAATGGGAATTTCTCAACTAGCACATAGTATGTAGGCACCATATAAGCTGGAAGCTGTTTCGCTAATTGTTTCTTTAACTGCTCAATATCCACAGGTGCTGTTGTTTGCAAGTAAGCAACCAACTGAACATCAGCTTTATTTTGTTCAGAAGAAATAGGATGTACAACTACATCAAGGCTGCTGATTAAGGATAATTGCTGTTCAATTTCACCCAGTTCGATACGTTGCCCACGTATCTTTAACTGGTCGTCAGCACGGCCCACATATTGAATACTGCCGTCTGCATGCCAACGCGCAATATCACCAGTGCGGTACATGCGTTGACCTGCTGCAAATGGGTTTGCCACAAAACGTGTTGCTGTTAAGTCTGCTCGATGTAAATAACCCATAGCCAATTGATGACCTGCTAAATAAAGCTCACCATCCACTCCAACAGGAACAGGGCGTAAGTATTGATCCAAGATATAAAGCTGGGTATTCCAGACTGGATAGCCAATTGCAACGCTACTTTCTTCTGGGTGTAATCCCAGTGTTGCGTCCATATAACTCACATCTACCGCAGCTTCTGTTGGGCCATATAAGTTATGCAGCTCACAGCTAAAGTGCTCGGTAAATGATTTTGCTAAAGCCGTTGGTAATGCCTCACCACTACAGAATACTCGGCGGATTGGCAAACTTTGGAGCTGAGCAGATGACAAAATTTCAGTGGCAGCATTTTCAAAAACAGCCAGCATTGAAGGTACAAAATGTAATGTCGTTATCTGATATTTTTGAATAAGGCTTAATAATGCCAATGGATCACGGTGTGCATCTACAGGTGCCATAACCAATCGTGCACCTACTAAGTACGACCAGAAAAATTCCCATACAGAGACATCAAAAGTGCATGGCGTTTTTTGCAAAATCGTATCGTTGGCTGACAGTGGATATTCTGATTGCATCCATAAAATACGGTTCACAATGGCTTGGTGAGAAATCATGACACCTTTTGGTTGGCCTGTTGTACCCGATGTATAGATTAAATATGCCGGATGTTGTGGGGTAATAACTGTCGTTTTATAACTACTTAAATCAACCTTTGTTTCATCAAACAATTCATTAAAAGCAAAGGTAGCTATTGATGGATGGGCAATAGCAGCTAGATCTTTTTGTTCACCAATCACAAGTTTAGATTTGGCATCCTGCAACATAAATTTGATGCGCTCAGACGGATGTTGTAAATCAATAGGTAAATAAGCTGCACCTGCTTCAATCACCGCTAAAATAGCAATACTGAGTTTGATTGATCTTGGCAGGGCAACGGCAACTATGTCTCCAGCCTGCACGCCCATTTTTTGCAATTGCTGAGCTAAAGCACAAACTTGAAAACGTACGTCACTAAAACTAAGCTGATGATGTTCATCACATAACGCTGTTTTGTCGGGAGTATTTCGAGCTTGTTCTCTGAGTAATTGCTGTAAGGTTGTTGGAGGAACTTCATGTTGAGTTTGATTAACTTTCTGGATTAAATCACGCTCCCCAGCAAGTTGTAAGCGATAGTGACCTAGACAAGTCTCCGGTTCATTTAATGCGATTTCAATTAATTGAACCATTCGCTCAAGGAAATGCTCAGGCTGATCAATTACACCACGCTGTTCGAGCAACAGCTCAATTTGATGATCCGGGATGACCAATAACGCAAGTGGATAGTGACTATAACCGCGATTTGTGAGCTTTGAAATTGCAGCATTACCAAGTTTTTGCTGTAAATATTGGCTATCGGGGTAGTTTTCTACAACTAGCAAACTATCAAAAAGATTGCCTTGAGCTATTAATTGTTGAATACCGTGTAGGCCTAAACCATCATGTTCTAAATGTTCAACATGCAATTGCTGTAAATGAGGTAATTGTTCCCAAAGTGATTGCTGCATGTTGAGCTTCACACGCACTGGAATTGTATTTAAAAACAATCCGATTTGCTGTTCTAAACCATTAATAGGTGCTGAACGCCCAGAAACAGGTGTACCAAATACAATATCTTCACGATGAGCATAAATATTTAAGGTTATTGCCCAAATCATTTGCATGAAGACATTAAGCGTGATGCCTTGCTGGCGTAATTTGTGCTGAAGTTTTGCACCCAACTCAGCACTTAAACGATATGAAGTTTCCTGTACAGCTTTCTGTGGTTGATTAAATAAAATAAGTGGTTGCAAATCAGTTAAATCACGTTTCCATATCACTTTTGATATTTCATGGTCACGTGCAGATAAGGCTTTAATTACCTTTTCATAACTATGTTCAAGTGCAGGTAATGGCTGGTTAACTTGCTGATAGGCCTTAATAAAATCTTGTAAAAATAGTGGAGTTGACCAGCCATCTGTTAACAGATGATGCACCATAATCAATAGTTCTGACTGTTCAGGAGCATGTTGAATTAAAGTTGCCCGAATCAGGCCATAAGGTTGGTCAAGGTGAATCGGCTGCTGTAAGACTTCTTGAATGCTTTGCTCAAGCAGATCGGGAGTGACTGAACAAAACTGAACTGGCCAAGCTTGAGTAGGGTGTAATGAATAAATAAAAACAGGTTCTTCAGCTAATTCACTATCAAAATGTCCACCTAGTTGAGGATGACGTTTTAATACAGTAATTAATGCTTGTTGCAAACGTACCGGATCAATGTCTCCATTTAAGCTAAGACGAGTAAAGGCATTATAATTCAATTGTTTTTCAACTTGAGACAAGAACAGCATGCCTTTTTGCAAAGGAAGCAAAGGTAAAATGGTGCTGTTTTTACCATATTTTTCTTGAACCTTTTGTTCTAGTTCAGCTGAAAATAACGGTTTTGAAATGGCTGCTTGTTGCTCATCTAGTCGGGTGAGTTGCTGTGCTATAGCGGCGACTGTTTTAAATTGGAATACATCACTTGGTCTTAAGCCGTAACCACGTTGGCGTAATTGAGTACAAAGCATAATCGCAGAAATACTATCGCCACCTGTCATAAAGAAGTCGTCATCAATTCCAATTGCGTCAAGCTTAAGAACAGATGCAGTAATTTGACATAAAAGTTGTTGTTCAGACGTTTCGGCCATTCGGCTATGGGTACGAATTTGAGGCTTTGGCAGTGCTTTTTTATCGACTTTGCCACTTACATTTCGTGGAAATTCGGACATAACCGTTAGGGCAGAAGGCACCATATATTCAGGTAAGTTTTGACGTAACTGACTTAAATATTGCTGACTTAATTGTTCACTGGTTTTTTCATCAAGTTCAACATTTTTGACTACACAATAACCGAGTAAACGATGACTATTATTAATCGGTTCTGCAATTACGACAGCACTTTCAACATTGGCTAAAATCGAAAGCGCATTTTCAACTTCACCAATCTCCACACGATAACCACGAATTTTAATCTGGTCATCACAGCGCCCCATAAATTCAAGTTTACCCACGCTATTCCAGCGAACTAAATCACCTGTACGGTACATACGCTGTCCATGTTCAAATGGATTTGCTACAAAGCGGGCAGCACTTAAGTCCGCGCGACCTAAATAACCGTTGGCAATCCCAAAACCAGAAATATAAAGCTCACCAATAACGCCAGTCGGGCATCGTTGTAAATGACGATCGAGTACATAGGCTTGTGTATTACCAATAGGGTTACCAATAACAGGACGAGCTGTCTGTTTTAATTCTGCTCGGAAAGTATCAACTGTATATTCCGTTGGGCCATATAAGTTATGAGCAAAAAGTTCAGGCTGGTCATTAAGTTGTTGCCATAAAGCTAATGGTGCAGCTTCACCACCAATTAAAATAAGTGTTGGCTGATGCTGGTTTTCAGCAAATAAGCCATTCGTCATCATTTGCGCACAAAAAGATGGCGGTAAATCAAGTGTATCGATTTGTCGTTGCTGAATCTCTTGCACTAAACCAAATGCATCACGACGCATGTTTTCATCAAAAATATGTAGCTCTTGGCCCCATAACATCCAGAAAACTTGCAACCAAGATGAGTCAAACGAGAAAGAGTGTGTATGCGCTGCACGTAGTGGACGGTTACGGAAACGCTGATTTACAGCTTCTAATACAGGCCAATAAATAGTTGGTTTATGTGACAAAATAAGGTTAAGTAAAGAACCATGTGTATTCATTACACCTTTAGGACGGCCCGTACTTCCCGAGGTAAAAATTACATAAGCGACGTCTTGGAAATTAAATTTACGATTTTCGGCAGGAATATCACTCGCATCTTGCTTTCGGATTTGTATTTGAACATCTTCATGATCAAGATATAACTGCGGAATATTTTGCGGTAGCTTTTGTGCAAGTTCTTGAGTAGTTAATACAAATAATGGGTTGGCATCTTCACACATCATTTGCATACGATCGATTGGATAATCTAAATCTAGAGGCAAGAAACTCGCACCAGAGTTTAGTACAGATAACATCACCACAACTGAGTCAATCGAACGAGGAATAGCCCCAGCAATAACCTTTTGCTTTTTAGCGCCATTTTCTTGTAAAAAACGAGTCAATTGATTCACGCGTACTGCAAGCTCAGCAAAACTAAGATGCTCAAGATTTGGACGTTCGCCACTCACGATTGCCGTACGTTCGGGATACTTTTTAACTTGTTCATAAAAAATATCTAGAACATTATTATATTGTTCAGGATGACTAACACGCGGACCAATACCACTTTGAGTCAGGGCAGCAAGTTCCTGCTGTGGTGTAATATTAAAACTATTCCATTGTTGTTCTGGTCGAATCAGCGCTTGTTCAAGCAATAGAGTTAAACGTTGCCCATGCATAAAGAGCTCATCTTGTGTATAGCGCTCTGCATCTGCACGCAGTTCTATAATGAGTTCTTGATCTTGAACAATAAAAGAAAACTCAAAATCATCAATTGGACCTGTAGAAATGTGGTGTGTTTTTACTTTTTCACCATCCAACACCAGATCTTGGTCAAAAGCTTTATAGTTTAAAATAGGGCCATACATTCGTTCATGAATGTCGATACTATTTAAATCTCTTAAAATTTGTTCAGCATCATATTTTTGATGTGGACGTATCTGTTGCAATTGAGCCTGCACATGCAGCGCTAAGCTCGCCCAACTGTCTTTTTCACTCACACTGAACTTTACCGGTAAGACATTTACCGCTGGTAAAGTGGAGCGAATTGCTTTTGAACCTAAACGGCGCATAAATGGAATACCAACAACCAATTCTGCTTTATCGGTCATTTTGTAAATATATTGTAATGACAATGACATCATCATGTCATTCAAACCGACTTTGAGATTTGAAGCAAGCTGTTGTATCAGGGCTAAAATTCCTGAAGAAAAACGAAGATGATGTTTAACAAATTGTGCAGTAGTTTTTGATGCTAAATGATGAGTACTTAAAGTGACAGGACTTGGTAAATCTTGGCAATATGTCTTCCAGAAATTTTGATCTTGCTTAAATTGATGACTATTTTCATAAGCTTGACGTTCTTGAATAACCTGTTGAACATCAATAAAAGGCGAAGGGTTAAGAGCTTTTCCTGCTTGCAATTGCTGGTACAAATCAACAATACGTTTTGTCAGGTTAATCATACTAAAACCATCCAGCATGATGTGGTGATAACGCTGATACCAATACACTTTATTATGAGTAATAAATAACACCTGACGATATAAGTGATTATCGGTTTCTTTGAGTGATTTTGCGTATAACCGATCGGTTGGCATCCAATCCCATAAGCGTTGCTGAGCTTTTTTAGGTGTTAAATGACAAAAATCAAACTCCTCTATTTGTATTTGGACCTGATGATTAAGCTCAATAAAAGGTTTTGACGGGTCAGATGAATATGAAGCAATAACCGTATCAGCCTCATTTAAACCGATTTGAATGGCTTGTTTAAATAATGAAAGATCAACTGATTTAGGCAGTTCAAGACAGTGTGCAATGGTATATAGATCGTTAATAGAACTTAAATGATCGGCTAGAAATATCCCCAATTGTGTAGAAGCCAGCTCAAAACGTGTTGGACCAGAAATATCTTGGGTAAACTCATTATGTAATGCTTGATTCATGGCTGCTCTCCATTACGCTTGCTGAAAAGGATTAATGGTTAACCAATGCTTTTCTACATAAGCAATGCATGAAGACCGTGTGTCAGGACCATACTGCACATCCCATCCAGACGGAACGGGATGCTGCGCAGGCCATAAACTAAATTCACCTTGCTGATTTTTTAGAACTTGAAAAGACAAACTTTCGTTATCAAATGGATTGATATAATTTTCCTGTAAGTTACTCATAGTATTGTTATCCTTGATGAAACAAATGGTTATAGTGAAAGAAAAACTTGCAATGCTTTAAGTAAGTCTGGGCGCCAGTTCACAGGATCATGGCCTCCTGCAAAACAGTGGAAACTCACATCATTAAATGCTTGCAATTGTTGGTAAAGTTGAAGTGCATCTTCTTGCATATCGGTTTCATAGATGCCTGCACTGATATAAATCTGTGCTTTTTGAGATAAAGCATTTGGGGATTTTTTAACGAATTCTAAAAGGTTACCTATGTGTTCTTTGGCTAAAGCACTTTTTGAAAAATCCGACCACCAATAAGATCCGGATTGCAAAATTAGCCGCTGAAAAATATCTGGATAAAGCAGAGCGCTATAAAGTGCACATAACCCGCCTAGGCTTTGCCCACACAATGTGATGTTTTGATGTGAAATAAAGGTGTATTTTTGAATAAGTTGTTCAATTAACTCATTTAAAAGTGCCTGACAAAACAGATCATGACATCCGTAATCTCGCTGACGTTGTTGGCTATTTAAACTATGAACAAAAACATAAACTGCTGGTCGAATCTTATATGAAACAGTTAAATGTTGAATTTCAGGAAGAAGAGAAAGCTCTCGACTCCAGATTTGGCCATCAAGCAAAATAATTAATGGCAGATTTTCTTCTGCTAATTCACCGCTAATAAAAATATCAACCAAGTAATCTTGTTGGCATAAGCGACTTGACCATTTAAATGTCTTAGTAATTCGGCAATCGTCTATTAAAGATTTTGTGTTTCTGAGTTGAATCTGATTGATATAACGCGCTAAATGTCCTGTATAAACTGCTTGGTGGCTTAAAGGATCAATTTGAGCGTTTTCCTTTAGTTGTGTTTGCCACCACTGACGTCGAGTAGTAGTACAGGTTGAGTTTGGAGCTTCATCTTTCGTGACAACTAGAACGTAACTCCCAGACCAGTCTAGAGGAAGTTCTATTTCAAAAAAGTACACATCCGTTCCAGCTATATGGCTAAAACGATTCCACTTTTCATAGATAGAAGGGCTCTGTGAATAGATATCGATGTAAACACCAATACTTTCTTTAGACTCAGCACTACGCCAAACAAAGGTACATAGCGCTTTATTTTTTTGTAGGTTAACGAGTGGGCTACCTACTTTTTTAATGATATTCCACCAGACTTCACTCCCAACATTGAGTTGTTGAAATAGGGGATGTAAAGGATGAGAAAATGGCTTCATTTTGAGTCCATCTCGACAAGAAAGCGCGGTCAAATTATCAAAATGATTCTCATTAGTAAATGAAAACAATTATCATTATAATCAATAAAGAAATGCTTATTTTTATAATATTAATTAAAAACAATAACTTAATTTAAAATTATGGTTAATAAATAGCTGGATTTAGATTGTAATCATATGTTTGATATTTATTGCACTTGGTAATAATGATAATTATTTGCAATTATGTTGCGCAATTTAATATCGCTTCAAACAGGAGTTAAATATGAGCTCTACCATCGTGGTCACAGGTGCTGCAAGAGGTATTGGAGCTGCTATTGCAAAAAAATTATTGCAGCAAGGGCATCAAGTGATTGGTATTGATCAACAGGAAAACCCAGAACAATGGGAGATCATTCAAAAGCTAGAAAACCGTGAAATATCACGTTGGCAAGGAATTTCACAAGACATTACACAGCAACAAACTACTCAAAATTTGATTGCAGAGCTTTTGGAAAAGCACAACATTACAGGCTTAGTAAATGCAGCGGGCGTATTAATTATGCGTTCTATGCTTGAAGCAAAACCGGAAGATTGGCAAACACTTTTTGCGGTAAATGTCATGGCACCCATCGCAATTAGTCAACAACTTGCCAAGCACTTTTGTGAAAAAAAACAGGGAAGTATTGTCACTATTAGCTCAAATAGTGCACGTATGCCACGTATGCAGCTCGGCATGTATGCAACGAGTAAAGCGGCACTGAGTCATTACTGCCGTAATCTTGCACTTGAAATCGCACCTCATCAAGTCAGACTCAATATCGTTTCGCCAGGTTCTACTTTAACGCAAATGCAACAACAGCTTTGGACAGACAATTCGCCTCCACCTGCTGTTATTGATGGCGACTTAAACCAGTACCGCACTGGCATTCCACTTAGAAAACTTGCCCAGCCTGAAGATATCGCTAATACCGTTAGCTTTTTACTTTCAGACCAAGCAGCACAAATTACTATGCAAGAAATTGTGGTCGATGGGGGAGCCACATTAGGCGTTTAAATATTAATTCATCACAACAAAATAATTTTATAAGGAGTTGCGAGATGTCGGTACAGCATCCGTATTTTATCCAACGAGAAAATTTTACTGAAAGCAGAATTACACTCGCAAAAGAAGTTTTAAATTGCACTGATAACGCTGGTTTTATATTTACGACTCCTGAATACATCATATCGAGTCATCAAAAACTTAAAGATATTGAGGTTACAAAAGACACTCAGCTAAAAGAGTGGCTAAACGAAGCCCGTCTACAATTACAACAAGCAATTGCAGATGGTTATAGCGATGCCAAGGTTATGGGTGGGTTGCCATTTAGTTCATCGGCAGATGTCAATTTAATGCTAATGCAAGATGCCAAGGTTTACCAGAAAGCTTTATTTTCACAAACTGATATTAATCTTGATGACTTAATCTTAAAGCAGGCCGATTATTTACCTTCAGGTGAACACTATCAACAGCAGGTTGAATATTTAGTACAACAAATGCGGGCACAAAAGCTAGATAAAGCAGTACTTGCTCGTATTTTACAACTTGAATTTGAAGAAAATCTTCCAGTCTCAGATGTATTTTATAACTTGGCCAAGCATAATCCTGAAGGATATAACTATGCAGTCGCAAGACACCCTCAAAGCGAAGGTTGGTTTGTTGGTGCAAGTCCTGAACTATTAATTGCAAAGCAAAATAATAAAATCTGGAGTAAACCTGTTGCGGGCACATTAGCGCGCGATGATGACCCAATTGTTGACCAAAATAATGCAAGAGCTTTACTGGCTTCACAAAAAGATCAACATGAGCATGCTCTTGTCATCGAAATGATTGCCGATGAACTTACACCTTTCTGCAAGCAACTACATGTGCCCAAACAACCTTCACTTATTCGCACCAAACGTCTTTGGCACTTGGCCTCACACATTACGGGCGAGCTTAAGCAAGCCGATACTCATGTTTTTGACTTAATTGAACGTCTACATCCAACACCTGCAATTTGTGGTGAGCCAAGCTCCGTAGCAAAAAATTTGATTCAGCAACTTGAACCATTTAATCGTGAACTATTCGCCGGAACCATGGGTTGGACCGACGCCGAAGGTAATGGTGAATGGTCTGTGACCGTGCGCTGTGCTCGTATTTATCAAAATATTGCCCGTTTATTTGCCGGTGCAGGAATTGTGGAAGCCTCACGTCCACAAGCTGAACATGCTGAAACTGCTGCAAAGTTCCGTACTGTACTTGATGGCCTGCACATTTCACCAGACCAATTACCACGATAAGGAATATACAGATGACAACAATAAAGTATTTAGAGGGCGCTGTGCCATATCCAGAAGAATTTGCCATGGCTTACCGTAAAAAAGGCTATTGGATTGGGCAAAATCTGAGTGATTTTTTACGGGAAAGTGCTCAAAAGTATGCGAAAAATATTGCAATTTATGATGGTGATAAAGCTGTTAGCTATGAAAAATTTGACAACTTAGTTGACTGTTGTGCAAGCCATTTATATCAATATGGCTTACGCGCGGGTGATAAAGCCGTCGTACAAATGCCAAACCACTATCAGTTCTATGTTCTATTTTTCGCCCTGATTCGATTAGGTGCTTTACCTATCATGTCATTGCCTGCCCATCGATATGCTGAACTCAGTAGCTTTTTTAAACAAACACAAGCAAAAGCTTATTTCTGTTCTGATTTTGGTGCACAAAAATTTGACTACCGAGAGCTTGCCGGAAAGCTTCAGCAAACAGCAGCTTGCTTAGAGTATGTATTTGTACTTGGAGATGCTGGCAATTTTGTAGCTATCGAAAATCTATTAAAAGAAACAGAAATTCTAGCGGAAGCAATCTCGCCAACTACAGCAGATCAAGTGGCTTTTTTACAGCTTTCGGGGGGTAGCACAGGTGTTCCAAAACTGATTCCACGTACTCATGATGATTATCTATACAGTGTGCGTGAAAGTGCCAAAATTTGCGAACTCAATCAGACTTCACGTTTATTGATGGTTTTACCTGCGGCACATAACTTTTCAATGAGCTCGGCTGGTTCTTTAGGCATTTTTTATGCTGGTGGCGCGGTGGTTTTAGGTATAGATCCAAGCCCTGAAACTGCATTTCCACTTATTAAAAAACACGGTGTGACAGATGCTTGTTTAGTTCCTGCATTGGTTCGACCGTGGATGGACAAAGCAGCCAAAGATCAAGATCCAATATTATCGACTCTACGTTGTTTACAAGTCGGAGGCGCGCGTTTACCCGATGCTGTTGCCTTACGTTTAATTGATGAGTTTAAGGTTAGTTTGCAACAGGTCTTTGGAATGGCTGAAGGGCTGGTGAACTACACCCGTTTTGGTATGTCAAAAGAACAAATTATTCATACTCAAGGTTTAAAAATCTCGCCAGATGATGAAATTTTGGTATTGGATGATCATGACCAACCGGTAGACGCTGGAGAGGTAGGGCATTTACTCACTCGTGGTCCTTATACTATTCGCGGCTATTACCAAGCACCAGAGCACAACGCTCGTTCTTTTACACCAGATGGTTTTTATCGTACAGGCGACTTAGTTCGTATTCGTGAAGATGGCTGCATTGTTGTAGAAGGGCGTTCAAAAGAACAAATCAATCGTGCTGGTGAAAAAATTGCGACTGAAGAAGTGGAGCAAGCTCTATTAACTCATCCACAAATTCGCCTTGCAGCACTGGTTGCTATGCCTGATGAGATGATGGGTGAAAAAAGCTGTGCCTTTATTGCATGGCAATCACAAACCGATGATCCAAGCCCAATTCGCCTTGCTATGTCAGTTCGTCAACATCTTAAAGAATATGGGCTTGCTACCTACAAAATTCCCGATCGTGTCGAATTTATCGAGCAGTTTCCATATACAGCCTTTGGAAAAATCGACAAAAAAAGATTACGTCAACAACTTGAAACTAAAACCAATGTTCTTGCTTAAAGATAAAAAAGGAAAAATTTGATGAGTATTCCTAAAATTGCCAGTTACAGTATGCCTCAAGCCCATGAGTTTACACCTAATAAAACCCATTGGCAGTTACATACCAATCGCGCCGTGTTATTGGTCCATGACATGCAGCAGTATTTTTTAGACTTTTATGATCAAACTCAAGCACCTATTCCAGAGCTTATTAAAAATACTAAAGAACTGATTGAAACTGCCCGTAAGTTTAATATCCCTGTGGTCTATACCGCACAACCCGGTAATCAGACACCTGAACATCGCCAGTTATTAACTGATTTTTGGGGAACCGGGTTAAAAGATGACCCGTATATTACTCAGATTTTGCCGGAAATCTCGCCTCAGAAAAATGATACTGTTTTAACAAAATGGCGTTATAGCGCATTTAAGTTTTCCCCACTTGAACAACTCATGCGTGAGTCGGGCCGTGATCAACTTATTATTTGTGGTGTTTATGCCCATATTGGCTGTCTCATGAGTGCCGCAGAAGCATTTATGCTAAACATACAACCATTTTTATGTGGAGATGCACTCGCTGACTTTAGTCGCGAAGAGCACGATATGGCATTAAAATATGCGAGTACACGTTGTGCTCAGGTGATGACAACTCAACAAGTGACTCGTGCTTGGGAACTCGAACAAGCAGCCTCGCCCTTAACCCCAAAAGGAATTGTTCTCGCGGTAAGTGAACAATTACAAATTCCAGCTTCGGACATTCAGTTAAATGATGATCTACTCATGCTTGGGCTTGATTCGGTACGACTCATGACTTTAGTGGGTAAATGGCAGGCTTATGGTGCTCAAGTGAGCTTTGAAGATTTAGCAGAACAACCAACTTTAGAAGTATGGATTGAGAAACTAGTCGCTTAAATTCAAATGATAAAAAAGCAGATCATTGATCTGCTTTTTTTATTTTATAAAGATGAATGGTCTTTTCTATATCTAAATACACGGCCAAGCGACCATTTTAAAACCGGTAAACTATGTACCAAAACAAAGAAAAAGACCGTAAATACAGGTACCAGTAAAGTTCCTATAACTACACTACCAAATACACTCATACCAATTTCATGGCGACTCACGGCACCAGCACCTGTAGCAACGACAAGGGGAATAACACCTGCACCAAAAGCTAAAGACGTCATTAAAATTGGACGTAAGCGTAAAGCTAAAGCCTCACACGCAGCAGTAACATAGCCTTTACCTTGTTTTATGGCTTTAGTTGCGAACTCCACAATTAAAATCGCGTTTTTACAAGACAAACCAATACCCGTTAGTAACGCGATTTGGAAATACACATCGTTTGGTAAGTTAAAAATTTGAGCAAATACAATAGTTCCAGTAATTCCTAGTGGAAGTCCTAGTAAAATAATAAGAGGTACTTTCCAGCTTTCATATAAAGCGGCTAAACATAAGAAAATAAATAAAATAGAGATAATGTATAAAAATAAGGCTTGTTGGCTCGATTGCTGCTCTTGTAAAGAGAGGCCACTCCATGCGACATCTACACCAGACTGTTTGCTCACCATATCACTTAACTGTTGCATCGCCTGACCTGAACTAAAGCCAGAACTGACATTTGCTTCAAGTTGTATGGCAGCAAGCCCCATAAATCGCGTTAAGGTTTCTGGGCCGCCAATCCATTCGCTTCGACCAAAATGCGCAAGAGAAAGCATTCCACCTGTATTATTACGGACGTGCCAATAAGCTAAATCTTCAGGTTTAGAACGAAACTCAGCATCACCTTGCATAATAATTCGTTTAATTTTGCCTCTTTCAACAAAATCACCCACATAGTTTCCACCCCAAGCAGTTGATAGGGTTGAGCGAATCGCTTGTTGATCAATCCCTAATATTTTGGCTTTATTCTGATCGAGCTGAATGAAAACCTCAGCCTTATTCTCACTTACAAGCGGGCTTAAATTTTCAAAAGCAGGATAATTGCGAGATTCTTTTTCTAAAGCTTTATATTGTTTAATGAGTTCATTGCGTCCTTGACCATTTACATCTCTGAGCCAAAGTTCTAGAGCATCAGATTGGCCCAAACCAGAAACACTTGCAGGCATACCCACCATAACTTTAGCTGGTAAGTTTTTTTGCAAGTAATTTTGCGCACGTTCACGAATAGCACTTGCAGTATTAGCTTCACCTTTACGTTCATTCCAATGCTTTAAGGAAACAAAGGCCATGCCTAAATTTGGACCGCTTCCTGAAAAGTTTTGCCCATTAACTACTAGGACGGTATTAATATTTTTAGCTTCATGTTCAAAGAAATAGTTATTGACCAGTTTACCTACTTCTTGTGTTTGGCTCATAGAAGCACTGTTATGCAAACTATAAGGCACAGCCAACAAACCTTGATCTTCATTTGGAATAAAGCTCGTCGGCAAACTACGATAAATCACAATTAAAACAGCAACTAAAGCTAACACTACAAGACATGAAAGTGCTTTAAATTTGATTAAACTTGTTGCTAAAAAACTAAAACCAACTTTAACTTTTTCAAGCAAAGTCTCAAGTTTTTGTCCCCATTTAGGTTTTTGAGTTTGTTTTTTTAGTAAGACAGCACACAAAGCTGGCGTAATAAACATGGCTACCAATAAAGATAACAACATCGCAGCCGCTAGGGTGATTGAAAACTGGCGGTAAATCATACCCGTTGAACCACTAAAAAAAGCCATCGGGATAAATACGGCTGTTAGTACCAAGGTAATACCAATCAATGCACCAGTAATTTCCTGCATCGATGCTAAGCATGCATCCCGAACACTTAAATGTTGTTCATGCATAAGCCGTTCAACATTTTCAACCACTACAATCGTGTCATCAACTAATAATCCAATCGCTAAAACCAGTGCAAACAGGGTAAGAGTGTTAATACTCATACCAGTCAAATACAACACAACAAAGGTACCGCAAATCACAATAGGTACAGTAATGGTTGGAATAAGTGTAGCGCGCCAATTTTGTAAAAAGAGATACATGACAATGACGACCAACACCACAGCTTCAAGCAGAGTAATGATGACTTGTTTAATGGACTCTTCAATAAACGGTGTATTGTCACGTGGATAAACAATTTTATATCCAGTAGGTAGATGCTGCTTGAGCTGTTCAATTTTTGCTTTAATTAGACCAGAGGTTTCAATCGCGTTCGCATCAGGACTGAGTGAAATACCTAAACCAGCGGAAGGGTAGCCGTTTAGCGTATTGATACTTTCATAGTTTTCGGCGCCTAATTCAACTCTCGCCACATCTTTTAAATAAACCAGACTGCCATCTACATTAGCTTTAACGACAACCGATTTAAAATCATCGACTGTTTTTAATCGAGAACCAGCAGTAACTTTGGCATAAATATTCTGATCAGAAGCAGAAGGCATGGCACCAATTGAGCCAGCAGCAATTTGAGTATTGTAATCTTCAAGTGCCTGTTCAATATCACTCGGCATAAGTTGATAATTTCTAAGTTGATTTGGATTTAGCCAAATACGCATCGCATAACTTGAACCAAACACATCCACTTCACCAATTCCTTGCAATTGTGAGAGTGGTTGTTCAAAGTGATTGACCATATAGTCCGATAATTCGATATTGCTGGCTTTTCCTGTTTCATCGTATAGACCCACAATTAACAGCATATCACCTGTGGTTTTCCAAATATTTACCCCTTGTCGTTGGACCTGTTCAGGTAGACGGTTTAATGCACTGTTAATGCGATTTTGTACTTGTAATTGTGCCTTATCGATATCTGTACCAATTTTAAAATGAATATCAATACTGGCCGTTCCTGAAGATTCACTATTTGATGTGAAATAAAGTAAGTTATCTAGCCCTTTAATTTGTTGTTCTAAAATCTGAGTTACGCTTTCTTCAACAGTTTCAGCAGACGCACCTCGGTAATTAGCAATCACTGTGACACTTGGAGGAGCTAGGTTTGGATAACGCTCAACCGGCATTGCACGAGTAGAAAAAAAACCAAAAATAAGAATAGTGATGGCAATGACAGATACAAAAATAGGGTGATAAATAAAAAATCGAGAGAGCATTGTTATGTCTACTTTAAGCTTGTTTTCAATAGGTTTTTAGGCACACCAAATTGTAATATTAACTTTTTTAAACCAAACAAACAATAATGATTATCATTATATAAATAATAATTAGTTTTATCTTGAACAATAAAAGTCATGGGGCTATCATGCTCGGCACATCATAAATGATAACAATTATCATATGGTAATCGTTATAAAATATAAGGACCGAGAAATGACGTTAACAAAAAAGGCGCTGGTGGTCGCCCTCTCAACACTGCTTCCATTTGCAGTCCAAGCAAATACCGATATTGACCAACAGGACACAAATGAACCTGTTCAAAAACTTAAAACTATTGTGGTTTCGGCTGCTTTAAAAGAACAAGATGTAGATAAAGCACCTGCATCGATTAGTGTAATCACAAGTGAAGATATTGAACGTAGCGCGGCACTCAGCCTTGCCGATGTTTTACAAAAACAAGCTGGGGTTTATAACTATAACAGTGGTCAAGATAAAATCGTTATACGGGGAATGCTGAATACCTCAGGGAACTACACCTTAATTCTTTTAAACGGTAAACGCATGTCATCTAATGGCGCCATGTGGCGAGGCAATGACTTTGACTGGAGTGCGATTCCTTTAAATAGTATTGAGCGTGTTGAGGTGATTCGTGGGCCAATGTCATCTCTCTATGGTGCAGATGCGATGGGCGGTGTCATTAACATCATTACAAAAAAAGCAGAAGATGGACAATTACACGGTTCTATTTTTGGTCAATATAACCGAGCAGACCGTGGTGATGGTAAAAACCAGTACCGTTACGGGTTTAACCTATACGGTGGTTTAACCGATAATTTAAGTTTCACTCTGGCAGGTGATGCTTATAGCCGCGATGCATGGTATAGAAAGGGCCAGCCAGATCCAGATGGTGCATATTTTGTAGAAAAAGACACCAAAAACGTAAATGGTACTTTAAGCTGGAATATTAATGACCAGCAAACCTTAGATATAGATTTGGGCTATAACAACGATAAACGCCCGCTAACTCAAGATGCAGCTACCTCCATTCAAGAATCAGAAATGAAACGTACCAATGTGGGGATTGCTCACCGTGGTAAATGGGCTTGGGGTAAAACAGAAGCTTATATCGGTAAAGAAACCGCCAAAATTTATGACTATGACAGTGAATACGATGCGCCTCAAAGCCGTCACTATAAACAAGAAAATTTAATTGGCCGTGCTTTTGCCAACTTTGACTGGCTCATGAATAATACGACCAGTGGTTTTGATTATAAAGATCAGAAAATTACAGATGTCGTAAGTTATATCGGCACTGGAAAGAATCAGCAAAAGAGCTACGGTATATTTGTTCAAAACGATACCCATATTAATGACGCACTTACCTTAACATTAGGTGGTCGTTACGACGATTTTGATGACTTTGATGGTAAAACCACAGGTAAAGCCTATTTAGCATATCAACTCGCTGAAGGAGTCATACTTAAAGGTGGCGTGGGACAAGCTTATAAAGTTCCAGCTCCTGCTCAGTTAGACATTAACTACTCGATGATTTCATGTGGTGGTAGCTGTCATATTCGAGGTAATCCAAATTTAGCACCCGAAGAAAGTACAAACTATGAAGCATCTTTAATTGTGACCCGTCCAAACTGGAATGCTGGCGTTACAGTTTTCCAAAACGATGTGAAGAACTTGATTGAAGCAATTACCTTGAGTGATGGTGACCCGCGTTTAGTAGGTGATTTTAGAAAAATCTGGACCAATGTGAGCCGCGCAGAACTCAAAGGTGTTGAGCTTACAGGTGGATATGATTTCACTGACAATTTAGGTGTTAAGGCAAACGCAACTTATCTCGACGCAAAAAATAAAACCACAGGTAAAGACTTAACCGAACGTCCAGAATGGCTTGCCAATGGCTCTATTTCCTGGGCACCAGTTCAAGACTTTCGTATAAATGCAGGTGTGAGTTATGTAGGCAAACAAATGTACTCTGCAACTAAAGAGTTGCCAGCTTATACCACCTATGACGTGACATTTACTTCTCCTATTACGCCACGTTTAACACTGGACTACGGTGTAAAAAACCTGACCGATGTTGATTTGGAGGATAAAAACAAAACCTTTAATACCAAACTTTATGGCCGCAATTACTTCTTAAAAGCGACTTATAGTTTCTAAGCTAAATCTAGTCTCAAAGCTTATTCATAGAGGAGTAGGCTTTGAGATTTTTAGTAAAACACCCATGATTTCAAGTAAACATAAACAAAATAATTTTTAAAAATTCCTATATTTCTAAACATTCAGGTTAATTAACATGACGACAATATCAAAATCATTATTAAATGGACTACCGATAAAAAAATCGAGAATACAGGTTTTTGAAATTTTAAATCAGAATCCACACGGCTTAAGTGCAGATAGTATTTATGCACAAATTAAAAATGAATATAAAATTACGCTAGGGACCATTTACCGAATTTTATCTGAGTTTGAAAATCGAAAACTTGTTAAAAGAGTGTTCTTGGGAAAAAGTAAAAGTATTTATAAACTCAGAAAAGATAAAATGAGCTGTAACCTGATTTCTCTAAAAACTGCTGAAACTTCAAGCTTTGAGCATGAAAAAGTGAATGAACTATTATACGAAGTTATGGATATTATTTTTGCAAATACTGGAACAGACATCAGCAGTGTAGAACTTAACCTCTATACTGAATAAAAATTTCGTTTAAATTTTCATATAAAAATAAAGGACAGCTTCGTACTGTCCTTTATACGTCATTAAATGAAATTATTTGATGACTTTAATTCGAGTTGTAGACGGAATAATGAGTGGTGAATTTTTAGCAACATAGCTCTCAAAAGCATCAATATCTTGACCGCCGCCAACACGGTTCTGGCCATCTTTTAATACAGTGAAATTGTCACCACCATCTGCTAAGAAACTATTTACCGTTACACGGTACACCTTCGTATCAACCAATGGGGAACCAGCAACCATAATATTGCTTGCTCGTGGTGAAACGGTTGTGTTTGCTGAATATTGATAACTTAACTCTTTAGACGGCTGTAAAATTTTAGGAGAGCTAGCATTTCCACCAGACCATTGTTGCTCAAGCACATCTCGAATTTGTTTACCAGTTAAACTCAATGTCACAATAGAGTTACCAAAAGGCTGAACCGCAAAAATATCACCAAAAGTAATTTGGTTATTGTTATTAATTAAGAGGTCGGCACGTACACCACCTGGGTTCATGAGTGTAAAGTCTGAACCTTGGTCGCTTGCTTTAAGAGCAGAGGCTTGTTGTGCATCGGCAATCATATCGCCTAACGGACTTTCACCACTTTCGACTTGAGTACGGCTCACAACAGCAGTAGAAGTTCCAACTACGCGTCCAGAAATGGTTGTTACCGCCTGACGGTATTTATCTAAAATCGCTTCAATACTTGGTGTCTTACTAAATTTTTGATAAAGATCTGTAAGGCTTACGGTCGTTGTGCCTGAAGTATAGGCCTCACTTTGAATCGGAATTTGTTTAGCATCTTTTTTAATGATATCGCCAGTTTTACCGTCTAGCTCAATCTTAATATCGGTAATCAGCGTGCCATATTGGCCAGCTGAAGTCAGTAAGAATGGCTTAGCTGGATTTTTAGTTGCATAGTCACAAATATAAGATTGATGCGTATGCCCTGAAACAACAATATCAACTGCCGGATTTAAGCGATCTAAAATACCTAAAATAGGTCCACTTAAGCCATCACAAGTTTTTTCATTAAGTTTAGTACTTGGTGCAGCACCTTCGTGAACAACCACAACAATTGCCTGAATTCCTTGTTTTTGTAGTTCAGGAATTAGCGCATTAACTGTATCCGCTTCATCACGAAATTCAACATCTTTAATGCCGGCTGCAGAAACAATACTTGGAGTCGCTTTAAGCGTTAAACCAATAAATGCTACTGGAATTCCACCATACATTTTGACTTTATAAGCTGGAAAAATAGTTTTACTTGCATCGTTTTTCATTGCGACGTTAGCTGCAAGGAAATTAAATTTCGCCCCACTAAAGTTTTTATTAATTTGGCAGGGTGCTGTACTTGTATATTGTTGACATCCACCATTTTGCAAACGGCGTAACTCATCTGTACCTCGGTCAAACTCATGGTTACCGACTGCATTAAAGTCAATTTGAATATCATTCATGACGTCAATGGTTGGCTCATCTAAAAATAATGAAGAAGTGAGTGGGGAAGCACTAATTAAATCACCCGCTGAAACAACAGCATTATTTGGATTTTGAGCTCTAAGTTTTTTAATTGCGTCTGCAAGGTAACTCACACCACCAACTGGAATACGAACTGTTTGAGACGCGTCATTAGGGTTAGCGGCATCAACGTAGCGTTTAGGTGGCTCTAGATTTCCGTGAAAGTCATTAAAAGCTAAAATATCGACAATCTGGTTACTTCGGGGCGCAGATGTATTTGAATCACTGTCATTGTTATCATTACAACCGGCTAATAAAGCCATCGCCAGACATAAAGATGTTGTCTTAAATAATATATTTAAAGTTGTCATTTTTTATCAATTGGTGAATTAAGATGCATAAAAAATACGCATACTGTGTGAATATTTGATGAAAACTAAATCTTAATCAAAATCAGATGATCTTTAAAAAATTAATGCTAAGATAATATTAGAGATAAACTAATAAAAGGAAATACTTAAGACACATAAATACATCTTAATTTTTAAGTTTTTCATAAAAAATTCATGAATTTGCAATAAAACAGTTACAAAATGTTCAGTGAATAAAATCGGTTATATATTTTTAAATTAATCTTTTTTATTCATGTTCACTTTTTATCCATTATAAGAGTCAAGAATGACATCATTACCTACATTATCTAGCTCAAACCAGCATAATTTAGAGACATATATCAATAGAGAACTCTCTTTATTAGAGTTTCATAAGCGTGTGCTCGCTCAGGCCAAAGATATTGAACACCCATTACTTGAACGTTTAAATTTTTTAATTATTTTTTCACGTAATCTGGATGAATTTTTTGAAATTCGTGTGGCAAGTTTAATCCAGAAAATTAGTCTAATGACACAAGCGACTGGACCAGAAGGTCTGCCATTACCAGAAGTATTAAAGCAAATTTCGAAAAATGCTCATGAAGCCGTTGAAGAGCAATATAAGATTTTAAATTATACGTTGTTGCCACAGTTGCAAGGCTATGGCGTCCACTTTATTCAGCACGGCGATATATTAGAAAAACATAAAGAATGGATTAAAGAGTACTTTTTTAAAGAAGTACAACCTGTAGTTACACCCATTAGTCTTGATCCTGCACATCCATTTCCACGGTTAGTTAATAAAAGTCTTAACTTCATTGTGACTTTGGAAGGCAAAGATGCTTTCGGACGTCAGATTGATTTAGCTATTGTGCCGGCACCGCGTTCTTTACCAAGACTTGTTAAAATTCCGGAGCATATTTCCGGTGGTGCAGAACATTACATTCTGCTCTCTGCCATTATTCACCAGCATATTTCGGATTTATTTCCGGGCATGAAAGCGACAGGCTGTCATCAATTTCGTGTGACCCGAAATGCTGATTTAACCGTTTCTGAAGATGTAGAAGACTTGGCGGCAGCTTTAAAAGGTGAATTATCTTCACGCCGTTTTGGTCAAGCAGTTCGTTTGGAAGTAGCAAAAAAATGTCCTGAAGAAATTGCGAACTATTTATTAGAGCAATTTGATTTAGATGCAGAACATCTTTATTACGTCGATGGTCCTGTCAATTTAGCCCGTTTTATTTCCAACTTTGATTTGCCAGAGTTACGCTATAAACCGTATCAACAGGTTTTACCAAAACTTCTCTATAGCAAAAAGCCAATTTTTGATGTGTTAAAAACAGGGGATGTTTTACTTCATCATCCATTTGATTCTTTTGCACCCGTCATTAAGTTTCTTCGGGAAGCTGCTCAAGACCCAAATGTCTTGGCAATTAAACAAACCTTATACCGTAGTGGTGCCAACTCGGAAATCGTTCAACTTCTTGCAGAAGCGGCGCGTAACGGAAAAGAGGTTACTGCTGTTATTGAGTTAAGAGCACGTTTTGACGAAGAGTCCAATATTGAAGTAGCTAACGTATTGCAAGAAGCAGGCGCAGTTGTCGTTTATGGCATTGTTGGCTATAAAACTCACGCTAAAATGATTTTAGTTGTTCGCCGTGAACAAGACAAAATTAAAAGATATGTTCACTTAGGTACAGGCAACTATCATGCAGTGAATGCCAAAATTTATACCGATTTTGGCCTGCTTACGAGTGATGCTGAAATCTGTGAAGACGTACATAAGATTTTCCAAGAACTGACCGGTATGGGCAAAATGGCAAAGCTTAAGAAACTTTTTCATGCACCTTTTACCTTGCATTCACAATTACTAGAGCTTATTGAACAGGAAATTAAAAACAGTCTGGCTGGCAAGAAAGCACATATCATTATTAAAGTGAATGCACTTACTGAACCACAGCTCATCAGTGCGCTTTATAAAGCTTCTCAAGCGTGTGTACAAATTGATTTAATTATTCGTTCAATTTGCTGTTTAAGACCACAAGTTGCAGGGCTGTCCGATAATATTCGGGTACGTTCAATTGTTGGGCGTTATTTAGAACATACACGGGTTTACTATTTTTATAATGATGGCGATACAAAAGTATTTTGCGCTAGTGCAGACTGGATGGAACGAAATTTGTTCTCTCGTATCGAAACGTGTTTTCCAATCGAAAGTAAAAAATTAAAGAAACAAGTTATTGAAGATGGTCTAAACAATTACCTAAAAGATAATCGTCAAGCGTGGGAACTACAAGCTGATGGAACTTGGGTGCAATGCCAGCCTAAACCAGAGCAAGATCTTTATATTGCACAGCAATACTTAATGAACTTAGCCGTGTAAAAGTTCGGTCATAGCAGAATATTTGTCTGTTATGACCTTTTAATCGCCTTTGATTGATAAGGAGTTATTAAAATTTGGACAAAAAACACAATTATCGAACAATATCTTGTATCAACCTTATCTACAAACGTGGCATTTTTAATTAGAATAAATTTTTAATTGCTTTATAAGATTTAATCAAGTGATTCATTTCGCAAGATTAATCCTGACTGGAGAAAAATTTATGCAATGGACAAAACCAGCTTTCACTGATTTACGTATTGGTTTTGAAGTAACAATGTACTTTGAAGCACGTTAATTATTTCTATTCAAATCTGACATAAGCCCTAGTTTTGTTCTAGGGCTTATGTCTTTCTAATAAGATATTAATTTTATGTATATTTATATTTTAGGTTCAGCGGCTGGAGGCGGCTTCCCTCAGTGGAACTGTAATTGTCCTAATTGTCATGGTATTCGTACAGGTAAAATTAATGCCAAAGTACGAACTCAATCTTCAATTGCGGTTTCAGAAAACGGCGTAGACTGGATTTTATTAAACGCATCACCAGATATCCGTCAACAATTATTTGACTTTAAAGCAGCTCAACCTGCACGTAAATTACGTGACACGGGCATTACCAACGTTATTTTGATGGATAGCCAACTTGACCATACCACTGGACTGTTAACTTTACGTGAAGGCTGCCCAATGAATGTGTGGTGTACAGAAATGGTCTATCAAGACCTGACCACAGGTTTTCCAGTCTTTAATATGTTGAAGCACTGGAATGGCGGTCTTCAATACAATGAAATTAATCCTAAACAAGCTTTTAAAATTAATGGTTTTGAAAATTTAGAATTTTTACCTTTAATTATTCAAAGCGCGGCACCGCCATATTCACCACATCGCCATGACCCGCATGAGGGCGACAATATTGCCTTAATCATCAAAGATCGTAAAACACAAAAACAGTTGTTTTATGCACCAGGGCTTGGAAAGATTGATGATCAAATCATGCAGATTATGCAAAATTCTGACTGCGTCATGATTGATGGCACACTCTGGACCGATGATGAAATGCAGCAAACGGGTGTAGGTAAAAAAACTGGCCGTGAAATGGGGCATTTATATATTAGTGGGGAAGGCGGTTCACTGTCTTATTTGAACCAACTCAATACACCCAAAAAAGTGCTGATTCATATTAACAATACCAATCCAATTTTAAATGAAGACTCTGCTCAATTTGCTGAACTAAAAGCACATGGTGTAGAAGTTGCCTATGATGGCATGCAGATCGAACTCTAAGGTGAAACATGACTCAAACCCCTGAAGCTTTAACAACCGAACAATTTAAACAAGCCATTATTGATAAAGGTCAGTATTATCATATCTATCATCCATTTCATGTGATGATGTATGAAGGAAAAGCCACTCAACAACAAATTCAGGCTTGGGTTGCAAATCGCTATTATTATCAAATCAATATTCCACTCAAAGATGCCGCAATCATGGCAAATTGTCCAGACCAACGTGTACGTCAGGAATGGATTCAACGCATGATTGACCAAGATGGCGAATATCCTGACGGCGGTGGACGAGAAGCATGGTTACGGTTAGCAGAAGCTGTAGGCTTGAGTCGTGAGCAAGTGATTTCCGAAGAATTGGTTTTACCGGGTGTTCGCTTTGCTGTAGATGCCTATGTAAATTTTGCACGCCGTGCATCATGGCGTGAGGCAGCAAGCAGCTCTTTAACTGAACTTTTTGCCCCACAGATTCATCAATCTCGCCTTGAATCATGGCCACAACATTACCCTTGGATTGATGACAAGGGCTACGAGTATTTTCGTTCTCGTTTAAGTCAAGCACGCCGTGATGTTGAACATGGTTTAACAATTACGCTTGATTCATTTACCACTCATGAGCAACAACAAAGAATGCTGGAAATATTGCAGTTTAAACTGGATATTTTATGGAGCATTTTAGATGCCTTAACACTGGCATACGTACACAATGAAGCACCATATCATAGCGTGACTCAAGAACGGGTATGGCACAAAGGACTATTTAAATGAATAAAGAACAATTTGATGTAAATCTTGTGCCTACATGGCGACAAGGTTATCGCTTTCAATTTGAGCCTGCTCAAAATAGCTTTGTCATTTTATATCCTGAAGGCATGATTAAATTAAATGAAAGTGCAGGGGCTATTGGACAGTATATTGATGGGAAAAATAATGTCTCTGCCATTATTGCCCAGCTCAAGGAACAATTTGGCGATATAGCCGAAATTGACAACGATGTTATTGATTACATGTTAGTTGCCCAGCAACAGCACTGGATTGATTTTATATGACCAATGGTGTTGGTTTACCCCTATGGCTACTAGCGGAGCTAACATATCGTTGCCCGCTACAATGTCCATATTGCTCGAACCCTTTAGACTACGCACAGCACAAAAATGAACTGACTACTCAAGAGTGGTTTGACGTTTTCGATCAAGCTCGGCAAATGGGTGCTGTACAGCTAGGGTTTTCAGGTGGTGAACCTTTAGTACGTCAAGATCTGGAACAGCTTGTGGCACACGCACACCAACTCGGATTTTATACCAATCTCATTACCTCAGGCATGGGCCTTACTGAACAGCGTATTTCCCATTTAAAACAAGCTGGCCTAGACCATATTCAAATTAGCTTTCAAGCAAGTGACCCAGTTGTTAATGATGCTTTGGCAGGATCAAAACATGCTTTTGAACAAAAGTATGAAATGTGCCGACTTGTTAAGAAATATGATTATCCGATGGTCCTTAATTTTGTGATCCATCGGCATAACATTGACCAAATTGATAAAATTATCGAGCTTTGCCTTGAACTCAATGCCGATACAGTCGAGCTAGCAATTTGTCAGTTTTATGGTTGGGCATTTTTAAACCGTCAAGGTTTATTACCGACACAAGAACAACTCATACGTGCTGAACGTATTACCAATGAATATCGCGACAAGTTAAAAGCGCAGAACCATCCTTGCAAACTTATTTTTGTGGTACCTGATTATTACGAAGAACGGCCAAAAGCCTGTATGAATGGTTGGGGAAAAATTTTCTTTACAGTTGCTCCAGATGGTATGGCCTTGCCATGTCACGCAGCAAGACAATTGCCTATTTCTTTCCCAAATGTTCGTGAACAAAGCCTATCAAAAATTTGGTATAAATCTACCGGTTTTAATCACTTCCGTGGCGATGCATGGATGCCAGAAGGTTGCCGTAGTTGCCCAGATAAAGACCGCGACTTTGGTGGCTGTCGTTGCCAAGCCTATATGTTAACAGGCGATGCAAGCAATGCAGACCCTGTTTGTGGTAAATCGCCATATCATCAGCTGATTGAACAGGCACGTGCCGAGAGCAAAATTGATTCTTCACTGGAAAAATTGGTGTTCCGTAATAGCCGAAATTCAAAGCAATTTACGGTTCAACAAAACATTCCTGTTCAAAATATTGTAGATGATTAGCTGTGAGAAAACCGATATGAATCATGGCACATTTCCTGTTTTTGATGGCCATAACGATGTATTAACCCGTTTGTGGTTAAGTGATCATAGCAATCCTGCTCAGGCTTTTATTCAGGAACGTTTAGCAGGGCATCTCGATTTAAAACGCTGTCAAAAAGCGGGTTTTGTCGGTGGGATGTTTGCTATTTTCTTGCCGCCTTTTCATTATGTTAAGCAGCATCATGCCAACAAACTATTTGACCAAAACGCGTCTGACTTTACCCAACAGCAAATTGAGCAAATTTGTCTGGCACAACTCGATTTAGCAAAACAACTTGCCGAGTATTCTAACGATATTCAAATTTGCACAACTGTTCAGCATATTCAGCACTGTTTAGCAAAACAAAAGTTAGCCATTGTATTGCATATGGAAGGCGCCGAAGCACTACAATTCAATCCAGATTTACTTGATGTATTTTATGATGCAGGGCTTCGTAGCATTGGACCGCTTTGGAATAGACCCAGTCGCTTTGGACATGGTTTAAATGCTAAGTTTCCCCATTCACCCGATACGGGAGCCGGCCTTACACACGAGGGGAAAGCATTTATAAAACGCTGTGCTGATAAAAAAATGGTGATTGATGTTTCCCATATGAATGAACGAGCTTTTTGGGATACCGCTAACATTCTTCAACAGCCCATAGTCGCGACCCATTCGAATGTACATGCCTTATGTCCACAAGCTAGAAATCTAACAGATGACCAACTTAGGGCGATCAGGGACTCTAAAGGCATAGTCGGGGTAAATTTTGACGTTGCATTTTTACGTAAAGACGGGCAGCGCGATGCCAACACATCTATTGATGTACTTTTAGAGCATCTTGAATATTTAATAGATCAAATGGGAGAAGATTATGTCGGTTTTGGTTCCGACTTTGATGGAGCACTTATTAGCGATGAAATTGAAGATGTAAGGGGACTACACTTACTTATTGAAGCAATGCAAAAGCGACATTATTCAAATGAAACTATAGAAAAAATTTGTTTTTCAAACTGGTTAACTGTACTCAATCGCATTCTAATTAAATAATTTATTGCTAAACATATTGAAAATAGCGAATTATTTTGCATTTTTTATTGGCCGAAATGACTAAAAAAAGTACAAATGGTTTAATTGTCAACCATTCGGTAAATTAATTAGAATCAATATTACTGAATGTAAGAACATTTGGTATTTCAGGTCTTTAGTGGTTTTCACATGCGCCCATTTCTTTTTGAGAAGTAGAAATGGTCGTTTTTTATTGCTTATTTTAAAAATGAGAATTTCATCACAAGAATGACCAATTAATTGCAAATGGTCCCTTTCCCATCTTGACTAAAAGTTCAGCATTAAATACATTGGAACTGTATTTAAAGATAAATAAGATTGCTTAAAGCAATTAATAATACTGCTTAATCCTGAAATACAGTAAAAAGCCTATTCCATTTTTAGAATAGGCTTTTTGCTTTGTATCAAAATTTATTTTTGAAACTACTATACTCTTCAATTAACATAAAAATTAAATACCTTACAAAAGCGACTCAAATCAAAGCCCTTAAATAACAATTAATGTGCTATTAATTTAAGTTGATTTCTCAAAAGTTTCTCCGTCAACTGAAGAGGTGCAAAATGTTAAAATCAATTTTAGTACTAGGAACAGGTATTGCCATTGGCATGTGCGTATACAAGAAGAAGCAAAAAAATAGTAAGAGCTTTAGTGCCGATAGCGATACTGACTCATTGATTAGTAAAGATAATAATAAAAACAAAGATGATAGTTCTCTAGATAATGCTGTACAAGTTTAAAAGTAAATAAAGGGGTTCATACGTGGCCCCTTTAAATATTATTTTCTATAAATTAGATTTATTTAAAATAATAAGCTTTTTGACAAGTTCATCTAATATTAACTTTTATTTTAAATAATTATTTCACTATTCATTTAATTATTAAATAAATATGTTTAAAACAAAAAAAACACTTCAAATGCTAAATTTTACATGTTGTAGCAAAACTCCCTTTATTATCTTTAACGTTAAGAATAAAAAATGGAGACTAAAATGTCTAAACGTCATATTTTAAAAGAAGTTAATGCAAAAAGTATGTGTGGTATGGAAATTGTGGTAGAGCAAATTTTTGAAAATGCGTTGGAAAAAAATTTAGCTTCAACCGAAGTAGAGCAAAACTGGTTACCACTTTCGAAGATTGTCATTTCAGACAAAGTTATCAATTTAGATCAAGACAACACCTTTGCCCATCCAAGAACAGGTAAAGTCTTTAAAATTTTAAACTCCTAAACAGTTTGGTTACTAACATGCATATAAACGAAATGATTGAGGCGAAACAACAAAAGGTTTCGCCTCAATGCATTTAATTAAGTGAATTTGCATTTCTTGACTCGTGATTAACCTGAAAATGCGTTAAGTTACTTATAATTTTTGAAGTAAATACTGATTTTTTATGATAATTGAGATAGAAACCCATCCACTACAACCATTTTTACCTGAAAATGCCCGTTTATTAATGCTAGGGAGTTTTCCACCTCCTCGTAATAAATGGAAAATGGACTTTTACTATCCAAACTTTCAAAATGACATGTGGAGAATTTTTGGCTTAATCTTTTTCCAAAACAAGACCTATTTTTTAAGCGAAAATCAGAAAACATTTAATGAAGAACGTATCCGAAACTTCTTAACTGAAACAGGTATTGCCATTTTCGATACGGCTTATCAAATTAAACGCCTCAAAGGTAATGCTTCCGACAAATTTCTGGAAATTGTCACACCCACAGACTTGGCGGCTTTGCTTCAAAAAATCCCTTTATGCCAAACTATTATGACTACAGGGGACAAAGCAACTGATACCTTAATTTCAGTTTTACCTGAGAACACTGAAAAACCTTTAATTGGAACATCGACAACAACTTATTTTGCCGACCGCAATATTCATTTATATCGGTTACCGTCATCTTCTAGAGCATATCCATTAGCGCTTGAGAAGAAAGCAGAAGCCTATCAAAAATTCTTTAATGAAATAGGTTTCTTGTAATATTCAAACTTACATCATCCACTCAATAGGCAGGTAAGAAACAGCTTTAATCATTGTTCGTTGAAAACGGCTGGTTCCCGGGTCTTTATCGTATTCAATGACTTGCCCATTCGACTGGTAATCTAGCCAAGTAATTTCACCTTGGCTATTTAGTTTTAACTGATAGGCCACTTGAGGTAAATGTTGATCTAACATAACGGAAATCTGAGTTTGTAATTGGCTAGATTCAATGACTAAACCTACTTCGGTATTTAAATAAGTAGAGCGAGGGTCAAAATTAAAAGAACCAATAAATACTTTGCCATCTACATCAAAAAATTTCGCATGCAAACTTGATTTATTTTTACCTTTTGCCGGTATAACGCTACCCGTTACGATTTCGTACCAAGTTCTACGTCGCCGTTCTAAAACAGGTTTAAACTCATAAAGCTCAATACCATTTTTAAGCATTTCTACACGGTATTGACTATAAAAAGCATGTACGATCGCAACATCATTCGCAGCAAAAGAGTTAGTTAAAGCACGAACTTTAATTCCTTCAACTCGCAGCTGTTTCAAATAATACGTACCTTGTTGAGTGGGTACAAAATAAGCAGAAGCTAATTCTAAGTGCTGCTTGGGTTTACCCATAATAGACATGACTTGCCCATACAGCATTTCATGTTCAGCTGCGGTACCTAAAATTTTCTTGGGAGAGTCTGCTACAAAGTGTGCTTTAGACCATTGTATAGGGTTGTGCTCTAAAAGCTCTTTTAGATAAGACTGAGCATCATAAAGTTTATCTTCAGTCAGACTATGGTTTTCATGGTGTAATTGTTCGTAATGCTCTCTTAGTGCTTTTAAATGATGCTCAGCACAAGTACCAATCACTTTAGTCGCGTCTACACTTAAGGTACTTTCCCAAAAGTCAGCAAATACAGCTTGGGCATGCCGTACAGCATCTCCATAAAACAAAATATCTAAATCTGTAAATTGAAACTTACTGCTTGCTTCAAAATATTCACTACTGATATTCCTACCACCGGTTACTGCAATTGAAGCATCTGCAATTATGAGCTTGTTATGCATACGGTGATTCACTTTTTTGAAGCGAAAAATATAGTCGAATATTCTTAAATATCTAAATTTATAAGGATTAAATAACCTAATTTCAAAATTGGAATGCTGTAAAAGGCTTCTTAATATGCCATCGAGTTTTATACCGTTTTGATCATCAATTAACAGTCTGACTTTTATGCCTCGATCTGCCGCCTTCAGTAATTCATGCAAGATCAGATTACCCACAAAATCATTAGTCCAAATGTAATATTGTAGATCTATGGTTTCTTTGGCATTTCTAATTAAATAAATACGTGAAGCGATACTCATAAATGCATCATCGAGGGCTACAAAAGCGGTAAGACCCTGACGTGTTTTTTCTTCTGCTGCCTCATCATTCAACCAATTATTTGTCTTTATCACTATATCTTTCTCATTAGGATCGTATGTATCTGTATAAGAAGGTAAATCAGTAAAACCCCAAGCACTTAAGGCCATAGTACTATACTGCTCATATAGCTGATTGATCATGTAAGCATTTAATTTGCATCCAAGTTAGATCTATCAGAGCATTCTTATATTCAATTTATATGTCAAAAACCTCAATAACTGTATGATTTTGTTGTACTCTAAAAAACTATAAAATTAAAATATAATGAAAACAATGTATTAGTAGAGATTAAAATTTTACTAGCGGCGTGTTAAATAATCATTTTGATTGTGTGAGCTGTATTTTACTGCAAGAAATTATTTCGATAATTTATGAATTTCACTTATAAAACTGTGACATATTACTCCTTATTTTTATAAGTTGTGTTTTAATATGCGCTCTAATTTCACAAGTTCACATTACTTACAATGGTCACTAACTACTACATTAAAACACATGATTTCTATCATACTTCCTTAAAAAGCTGCATAAGCAACCTACCAAACAATGGAAGGTAGAAGGAAGGAGATAGGAAATGCCACAATATTTAATGATTGCTGAAAAGGTATATAAAAAAATTGAAGAAAATAATCTTTTTTCTGATACTCCGACTGAACATTTGAATAACTTGATAGGCGTAATCCGTAAAGAGATTAAAGGTACAAAATTTAAGCTTAAATATAACTTTATTGACTTTGAAGAATGTTTAACAAAGCCACTGGATGAATGCGCCGTTAAGATTGATATTAGCCTAATGCCAAGCCATAAAAATAAAGACGAATATATTTTATGGTTAGCGGGATTTATAGAAAGAATGACGACAGGTGGTGAGACTCATCTTCCTCCTATTTCAAAATTTATTCCACCAGACTTTAAATTTAACTGTGAATTTGATAGTGGTCATACTCAGCCAGTAGAAGTACAGAGACATGATGAGGGGGAACTTATCATTAATTACTTTAAATCAGAGGCCTTCATGAAAATTATAAACGAAGAAAAATAATTTAAAGAATAGAAGTGTTTCCACCACACTTCTATATCGCTGTCAAAATTCAGCGACCGCCTTCTGGGGCGGGTTTTTTTTTGGAATTAGCAAAATTCCTTGTTATGTTGATGTCTTCACATAAGTTTTCACTATGAACATAACTCACTTGTTCGCTATAAAAATAGATACAGAAATCAATGTTAGCTTTTTATTATCTTCATGATTTAAGGAGATATAGAAATTTTAAAAGAGAGTTAAATTGCTTCCTTGTAGACAATTTAGTCTAGATGTATTCTGAATCTATAAAGAACTTTCATGTTTGTTAGTTTTTTAAAGGAGGTGTCTATGCTCCATAATTTTAGACAGTTTTTCTGCATGCACATCTGGGAATATGATTTTGATATTTCTCATGATGAGATAAGAGAATGTAGAAAATGTGGGAAAATTCATAAAGTGAAAAGTTTCCATAAAATGACTTAAGATTAAAGAAAGTGATTTTAAGCATATTAAAAAAATAAGCCCAATAATTTAAAAGTATTGGGCTTATTTATGAATAATAAAAAACCTATTAATTTACTCAGAATATAATTCAAATTAGATCACATTTTTAAATTATAAAAGGTTTCAATTTACATAAATTTATATTAAATTTAAAAAATAAATAACACTTCAATAAAAACTAAAAACTTAAATTTATAACTTTAATCTTATACTCATATTTTATAAGAAATTAATAAGGAGATAGAAATGCCAAAATATTTACTATTAGCAGAAAAAATTTCAAAAAATATAAAAAAAGAACATACCAATAATCATCTAAAAAACCTAAATAATTTAATTATGGAAATCAAAAAAGCAATTAATGGTACAGAATTAAAGTTTTTATATAATTTTTTTGATTTCGGAGGCACATTGCTTAATCTTCAGGATGAGTTACCTTTCAAGTTAGATATTAGCTTGATTCCCATCTATAAAAGTGAAGAAGACTTTATTTTTTGGTTAGCAGATTTCATTGATCGAATCACTATCGACACAAGTAAAGGAGATTATTCAATAAAAAAGAAGTTAGCCATCCTACACTCTATTGTTGAGAAAATTGATCTATAGGCTTTAGCTTAGTATAGCCATTCTTTTAAGGTCCATTGATATAGAACTACCTTTTTTATCGGTAGTTCTTTTATATGTAAAGTATAACGAACTCACTTTTAAGGCTCTTGTCGAGGGGCCGAGTTCATATCGTGTCTCACTTTACTTATATTTTCATAAATAATTTTACGTAATCTGTTTATTGCACCTAAAGGTTTGTGCTCAGGTAAAGCATGCCACGGCGTAAAGGAGAGATTTTCACAAAATTGATTCTGTTCCGGTGTATCAAAGCTTTGCTTTGGAATACGAATAGTTGCAACCTGATAAAAAGGTGCTTCTGCTTCTTTCCATTCTGTCATTGCATCTTCAACTTGCATTTGAGTTGAAGTTCTTGGCTGTATAAGAAACTCCATACAAGCGTCTTGTTTTTGCAGCGTATCTTGTAGTGCAGCTCTTAAAAAATTATGGCTTGGATGGTCAGGTAGAGATGTAGACACCGTAGAACAATTTCTTACGGAGTACTTAACAGCTTGACGGTCATTATCTAATCCTAATTGATAGGGCACCATAGACCAGTAACGTGCATATAATGGATTAGAAATTTTAGAATTACGCGCTCCTAAAGCATTGATTGTTCCTTTAAGCCCTAAAGCAAACGGAATATGAAGCTTTCTGAGAGTACTTTTGCTATTAACGTCCTGCATAAAAGAAAGATATCTTTGCCCATCATTTACGAAAAAGACAGGATGATTGATCATAATAAAATCTTGAGTTGTCGCTTCTTTTTCACTTTCTAAAATTTTCTGACCTGGTACGCCTAAGACTTTTATGGCTATGCCGCGAGCATCTTTTTCAATGTCTGCTTGAGAAGCATCGTTAGATGCATTCGAAAATCGAATCCAGGCTTGATAGCTCTTATCAGGAACAAATATACCTTTTGCAAGTTGAGTTGGAATATTTTTAAGTACATGGAACTCGGCACGAACACAGCCATGTGCTTTAGGATGTGCATCTCTTAAGGCTTTACCAGGTGCATACTCTTTGCGTATTGATTCTTCAATAACGGTAGAGATTTCTTGAGCCAGTTTTTTTTCATTTGGTTGGAGCTTTTCATCTAAATATTCATCAGGTATTGGATAATTAGTTGTATAGGTAGGAGTAGAAATAGCAGAAGCTTTAGTATTTTTATAAAATATTGGATCACTACAGCCACTTAATAATGAAAGAACTGGAGTAAAAATAACGAGTAGTCTAAAGTGGCTTAAATGAGAAAAGTTTGGCATTCATTGCTCCTTATTGCAAAGTCCACTTTAGAATTAAAATAATATGTTAGCTTTACATTATTTTAATGATTCCAACCATTATCTACTGTTAATAGATTAGACTAAATTGTTACTTATCTGAACAATATAAATAAAATTATTATTTAATATAAAGCTTCTTAAAACCATTAAGAGCAATATGACATGATAAATAATTCAGAAAATGTACAAAATAATTCGACTGTTTCACCTCAACCCATTACTCAAAATATACTTATTGATCGGTTCAACCCAACTTATTGGAGAATAGATGGTCCACAAACCATGTCTTTTGCGATTACCAATTATGGCAACGGTTTTGAGGCGTCTTTCCGCTCACGCATGACTACAGACTTGGCTGGTATTAGTTGGGACTCTTACGACTCTAAAGACCATAAATTTTTAGCTTATGAAACTAAATATAGCTATTCAGGTGTGGTATGGGACTTTGATATTGAACTATCACCATCTATGCCAGTTCTAAATAATGAGTCGCTAACTCCAACTTTAACGGTTTATTATAACGACAATGGAGTAGATAAAATTGCGTATATTGTCTTGTTCAACTATGCAAATACTCCATCTTCAAGATCTGCCCATATTCATATCAACTGGGATACAGTCAAAGCAGGTTTCTCGGCTACAGATAGTTTTCCAGTTACCAATATTCAGCAAATCACATTTTCGGCTTTTACAAGTAGTTATAACCCACACTCATCATTGCCCTTAAGTCAGGCTGAAGATGGTTATATTCGCATTACTAATTCAGTCGTGACAGGTGCAAATGCAAAATTAAATCTAAGCCGAGTGGTTGTACCACAGCATAACTATGGCTTATGTACCAGCTATGACGATCATTACGACCTGAACCCGCAGCGTATAGTAGATAACATGGCTGCTTTGGGTTATCACGGTTTCATTAATCATTACTGTGGTATGTCACATTATCCTGAAATAATCTGGAGAAGTGATATTAATAGATTCCAGATTCCTGACACACTCGTTACAGGACAGGATGTTATTAACCCATGTACCCGTAAATGGCATGAGAAATATGCCCAAGCTCTGCATAATGCAAATATGCAACCCGTTTTTGGGGTAAGTTTTGAAATGTACTCGCTAGGCGCAAATGAATTTTGGGCACAGCGAGACTGGAATAGTAATTTGGGTAAAACAGGCTACCAGCCACCAAGTTATTTCTTCAGTTTAAGTGATCAAAATGCTTTGGCATATTTACATAAAGTTTTTATTGAGTTTGCAGATACCATGGTGACGGGTGGGTGTGATGTCAACATGCAAATTGGTGAGCCTTGGTGGTGGTATAACACAGATACGAACTTACCATGTGTCTATGACTATCCAACCAAGTTAGCTTTTAATGCAGATACAGGTTTATATGCACCAGACTTAGGAACAATTTATGAGGCGATGAATAAAACAGGAACGCCGTATGATGAATTTAAAACATGGTTAAGAAATAAGTTAGGGCAGACCTGCCAAGATATTAGAACAGCAATTAAAGCAAAATATGCAAATGCCCAAGTGTGTCCTTTAATATTTTTCCCATCTATTCGCTCACCAATACAAACCCTAGCAACTTATATTAATTATCCAAGTGAGCATTATTCATACCCTCATTTTGATTACATTATGACTGAAGCCTATGATTGGCTTTTAGAAGCGAAATTAGATTTAGCCCATCAAGCTGTTTCACAAATACCAACTCAAGATTTAGGCTATCCTGCCAGTAAAGTTGCTTATTTATCAGGGTTTGTACCAGATGCATCTATTGCTTATATCTATGGATTCGACAAAAACAAACCATATCGAACACCTATCTGGCAACGTATTTTTGGAGATATGCAAAATAATGTATCTCTAGGGCTTATGAAGCAATTTATCTGGGCATATCCACAAGTTATGTTTGACTCGATTACAATCGATACTACTCAAGCTCCAAATGGCTTCTTTGTTGAAAATACGCTCTATACACCTATTAGTGATAACACGCCATACCCACCGGATATTTACCTATAAGTAAAAATAAGCTGGTTACAAGATAATGATTTGATAAGAAACCTCTTCAAGTAAGGGGTTTTCTCGTTTTTTAAATGTAGGCTTGCTTAGACGTATGTGACTGGCTATGCTGTAATGGATTGCTATGAAAGCCAATTTTAATTTAAGCAAAATTAAGCTCTTGTATTAGCATTACATTATCTATTTTGCTCGACTATAAATACCGAATGATATAAAGGAAACCCAAAGATGAAATCTCGTGCAGCTGTCGCCTTTGCTCCAGGAAAACCTTTAGAAATTGTTGAAATTGATGTTGCACCACCCAAAGCGGGAGAGGTTTTAATCAAGATTACCCATACTGGAGTATGTCATACCGATGCATTTACCTTATCGGGTGATGATCCGGAAGGTGTTTTCCCGGCAATCTTAGGTCATGAAGGCGCGGGGGTAGTAGTTGAAGTTGGTGAGGGGGTAACAAGCGTTCAGCCGGGTGATCATGTTATTCCGCTTTATACGGCAGAATGTAAAGAATGCTTATTCTGTAAATCCGGAAAAACTAACTTGTGTGTTGCGGTACGTGCGACGCAAGGTAAAGGTGTAATGCCGGATGGCACTACGCGTTTTTCTTATAATGGCCAACCGATTTACCACTACATGGGCTGTTCAACCTTTAGTGAATATACGGTAGTAGCCGAAGTATCTTTAGCTAAGATTAATCCTGAGGCGAATCACGAGCAAGTATGTTTATTAGGTTGTGGGGTAACTACAGGTATTGGTGCCGTGCATAACACAGCGAAAGTACAAGAGGGCGACTCTGTTGCTGTATTTGGCTTAGGTGGTATCGGTTTAGCCGTTGTACAAGGAGCACGTCAAGCAAAAGCAGGGCGCATTATTGTTGTAGATAGAAATCCAGATAAATTTGAGCTGGCAAAACAGTTTGGCGCTACAGATTTCTTAAATCCTAAAGATTATGACCAACCTATTCAGCAAGTCATTGTAGAAATGACAGGCTGGGGCGTAGATCATTCATTTGAATGTATTGGAAACGTCAATGTTATGCGCTCAGCTCTAGAGTGTGCACATCGTGGTTGGGGACAATCTGTCATTATTGGTGTAGCCGGTGCAGGCCAAGAAATTTCAACCCGTCCGTTCCAGTTAGTTACTGGCCGTAAATGGTTGGGTACAGCATTTGGTGGTGTAAAGGGCGCTCACAACTTCCTAAAATGGTCGAAGATGCTATGAAAGGTGATATTCAACTTGAACCTTTTGTAACGCATACAATGCCTTTACAAGACATTAATACCGCTTTTGATTTAATGCATGAAGGTAAATCCATTCGCACTGTCATTCATTTTTAAATGAAGTAAAAAGGGCTGTAATTCAGCCCTTTTTTTATGCTTAATAGTTTTATATTTTAAATGGCATTACCACACATATCAGTGGTACCTTGAGGATAGCTAAACTGTAGAGCATTACGGTCTGTAATTAGTTCACTCGACAACTCTTGTCCAAATAATTGTTCAGAATATATTGCTATACCATTCATAATAGAAAAACGTATATTCGCAAGCGGAGCTGGCAAATTAGATTGATACCCCTGATCAACTCCATTTAAAATAAAGCCTACTTGCTTCGTGTTCTGATTAATATATATACCCAAGCGTTGGTATCCATTCATATTATTTGTCATATTTTGACTTTTGAAGTAAGGATGATCAGGTCCGCTATTATCACTAACTCGATATGCTAAAGAGTAATTTAAAGTTGGAGGATTCTCGCCAAAATCTGGGTCATAAGTCCCTGTATGAAACCCGTAGTTTGATCTAACGGTATATCCATTATTTGTTACACCAGTAAAATCAATATTAGAGATATAAGAAGAGTTACCAACGGCTACAGTTGGAATTTTTAGTTCCATTTCAAAGGCAATAATGCCCTTATTAGGTATAGAGAAATCGCCAATATCATTAGTCGAGTTGAGACCTGCTTTACTTCTCGCTATATAATCTATATTGCCATATTCATTTTCTAGTATAGGATCTACTTTAAGGCTAAATTTTTGCCCACTTATTATTGGAAATATTTTCATAGGAAAATAATCAGGATGTTCATTATTCCATAGGTCATAATCTTCTTGAGTTGCATCAAAATGATATTGGCAGATTGGGGTAGAAGAATTAGGGGAATTCATTTGAGTCAAAAGGGGTTGAGATGCCAATTTTTCATTCTTTGTAGTTGATGAAATTCTTTTAGATGCGACTTTTTGGTTAGATTCATTACGTAATGCTGTATTGGTATTATCAGATGATACCTCATACATGGCCCAGCATAAGGTAATTGCACTAACAGCAACTATGCCTATTTTTTTCATAGATGTTCCTATAAAGTTAAGTAAATTCTTAGAAAGTATGGATAAAGAAAAAGTTATTATTAATTCTTAAATATTTGATATTGTTAAATTTAAAAACTATTGAATATGATTAATCATATTCAATAGTTACAGTTGCCATAGCACGAACTTTACCCGGTGTAACATTCGTTGCTGTTTGATAGTAGCGGGCAGTCATCGGTACGTTATATTGAAGTGTCTGGTTAGAAGACAATGTACCTAAAGCCAGCTTGTCACCTTTTTTGATAACCTGATTTTTATTTTGATAATTCCAAAGTAACTGAACGCCTACACCGTTTGCTTTTTCAGAAGCTGCAGCTGTATTCGCTAAAACCTGATTGTTTGTACCATCTTGAGTAAAGTCATAGGTCAAACTAATAAGATTTTTCTCTTCATAGCCAGTAGGGTTAATACCACCATTACATAGGATGTTCATATCAAAAGTTTGTTCACCTTGAGTTGAACCAACACCTTTAAAGCCAGCTTTAGTAACTGTTGGTAGTTGTACAACTTTATTGATATTACCTTGAATTTCACATGAAGAAGATGCAATGGTAATCGCATTGGCATTAACAGTACTTGTTAAGAAAGGCTTATCTGGAAAACCACGGATATAATAACTACTATATCTACCAGGAACTAAAGTCCCAGAACCTGTTTGTGAGGCAATTTTAATTATTTCCACAACAAAATAGCCATCTGCTAAGTAACGATTACCTGAGATTCCACCACGTTGATAAGGGTAATAACCAGAAAAATTGGTATTATTATCTGCTTCACGGTATAGGCGAATACCAATACCAGGAATATTGGTTGTATAGATGCTATTGCCTAAGGAGCTTAACGGATAAGCCTGTGTTAATTCCGCAACGGCAACATCGCGGCTATCACAATTATTTGCTTGTGTTCTAGTCCGGGTAATAGGAAAAGTCGCTTTTCTTAAAATCGCACCTACTTGATCACTAGGACGTACGACAACACGTCCCACCGCCATAAGAACATCATTTGCTTCATAATTGACTATATAGCATGCAGCATTAGCTTCACCATACACACCTAAGCCCGCGGTAAATAGAGCACCCGTTAATAATATTCTTTTCATTTGCAGACAGCCTCCGTCATTACCACGCTTTGTTGCTTGTTTTGCAACTGATTACCAACATTGTACTCAACCGAACAACGCTCATTGCTTTCGTCTCCCCATTTTACATACAGACGATCTTGAGCAAGTGGGGTACGTAAGTAAATCATACTACCTTGTGCAACAATACCTACTGCTTCGTCTTTTTGGTTAAAGACTTGTGCTGCAAAAGGTAAGCTGTTGCCATCTGCAGTCTTACTATTAATATAAACTGCATAACCTGTCTTAGTCGCAAAATCTACTTTAGCAATTGCACCAGCAAACGGCGCAATACGTTGACTTGTTTCTTCAAGTTCTACTTTGCTAGACATTTCTTGAGGGTCAAGGGTAATGTCATTAAGACGGTATGGAGTAACATATGGAACTACGGCATAACCTGCTTTATTGATGCTTAGACCAACGGTATTACTTACTTTTGCGCCAGCTGCATCAGGTGCATGTACAAGTACCATTGTTTGACCTTGTTCAGGTCCAAATAACACACCTTTTGAGTGAGCAACGATACTACCGCTTAAGCTCACCATAGCTTGTTGATAAGAATCAGCCACACTATAAGAACCACCAACAGTTGTATAGTTAGTACGATAACGACCATTTACGTTAAATGTTGGGTTTGCATAGTCCTGATGCGACATAGAAGCACCATAACTAAAGCGATCACCCACCATTCCACTTGCACCCACTGTACGACTATCTTCAGATGCAGTAATGTTGACATTAACTGAGTTCTTCTTGAAGTTCATTGGGAAAGACAATGTCATTAAGTATTCAGTATCACGTGATTGGTTACTTGCGCCGTATTCAACTTTACGATTGATCGCAGACAAACCATAAGTTAAACCATGGTAATTATTGCTATAACCAATCTGATACTGTTTAGTTGTTTCACTACGGTTCCAATAATCGACCCATGAACCTACCATATAGAAGTTACCCCAACCCTCAGGGAGTCCTTGGTTCAAGGTAATCTGGAATTCACTACGTTGGCGACCCGCAGCGTAAGTATTGATACCTTTTTCTTCTAAATCACGAATAAGAAGGGCATCACGCAATTTATAGAAGTTTTCTGTTGAATAACGATAAGCTGCAAGTGTTAAGTTCGTATTGGTTGGTGAAATTAATTTACTATAGCTTAAACGGAAACTTTGACCAGACTGCGAAGCTTGTTTTTCAAAGTCCGCCTCAGAATGCGTAACGTCAAATGCAACAGCACCAATAGGTGTTGCAAAAGCAGCACCCAGCAATAAAGCTGTATAATTTTCAGAAGCCTGAATTCCGGTATAACCCGTTAAATAGTTATTAATACCTTGTTGATATTTACCCTGAACCACCCAAGGATTAAGATCAATATCACGATCACGGAATTGACCTACAGTGAGTGAGTAACGGTTTACACCCGGACGTAACATCTGAACAACAGATGCATAAGGCACAGAAAATTTTTGTATTTCCCCATTCGCCTCAATAACAGTAACTTCAATCTCGCCACCAAATCCAGTAGGGTACAGGTCATTAATTTCGAAGTTACCCGGTGCTACCGTTGTTTGATAGATAAGTTGGCCTTGCTGACGTACTTCAATTTTTGCATTAGTTTTAGCATTGCCACGAATACGTGGGGCATAACCAAGCATACTATTCGGCAGCATTCGATCGTCACTTGAGAAATCAATACCACGATAGCCATAAGAGTCAAATACTTCGCCGTTTGTAAAACTATCACCAAGTGTTAAAACACCACGATATTTCGGGAATGCTCGCTGTAAATAAGTACTTGTTTCTTCGTAACTTGACTTAGATTGATTTTCAGCAGGTGTATCTTGCCATTGCCACTGACCATTGTGACGTAGCTGCCAACCACCTAAATTTAGTCCGGCTGTGATACCCATAAACGCATTTGAGGTTTCACTTCTATCATTCGATTGAGTGAACGTTTTATAAGCACTACCGTTATAAGATAAAAAGCCTGCATTAATACCGCGATCCCATACGCTCGGATCGACATAACCTTGCGCATTTTTTTGTAATGCGACTTGAGGGATTGAAATATCGACACGTAAACGAGAGTTATCAAACTCGTAAAATGCGTTTTCAACCCATTCTTCTATTTTGTAGCAACTATTATTTTCTTTTTGAAGGGGAGCATGCTTAGACAAAACCTCTTGTTTTACGCCGTATTCAAGAAGATTCATTCCTGTAAAGCAAGTGACCGCATTTTGTGTTGGGTCTACCGCCTTAAACACCATACGACGTTTACCAAACCATTGACCATTTACATATACGTCAACGTTATATTCGCCAGGTAAAACAGGGTTGCCATATTTAAAGCGAGAAATATCAACTTTTTTTGCATCGCCAATTAAGAAAGCAGAATCAAACTCAGCTTCGACAGGAGCACTCGCAGCTGTTTCTTCAGCGTGCACGAATACAGGCATTGTCATGGTAACAACACCGGAAGCCAAGTAATAACAAATATGGCGTTTTAATAATTTATAAGATTCTTGCCGTTTTTTTGGCATAGCTAAGTCCGCCTACTCACATAATAGGTGCTTAAAATTTATTAAAAAATATAAATCTGATTATTGAAGTTTTATTGAGTGTTCGACTCGGCCACCATAGTCATTCACATTAATAAAACTCATATCCTGAAGATTGCCATTCTTAAGCTGAATGGATGCATCAGAAAAAGGCTTAACCATTAGCCCTTCAGGTAATAAATCTACTTTTTTATCGCCGACTTTCTGATAAACAGAAGTCATGGTGATATGAAAAGGTGTTGGATTTTTTACCGTTAAGTTTTGACCAGATTTAACCCATTGAAGCTTATCTGCCGCTAAGTTCGCATCATCTTTAATCGAAGCTGGACGATAGAAGAATTTAATACGTGAACGAATTGCTAATTGCAGAAAATTATCAGGTGTCGCATCTGAGCCCTTTGAGGTAGGTCTTGGAGGAATATCCAAAACATTTAACCATAAGACAGTTTCTTGCTTCTGATTTAACTGAGAAGCAGTGGGTAGAGCAGTAATACGAAAAGTCTGACTTTTTGTTGCTTCAACACGAGAAATTGGAGGAGCAATCATAAAAGGAACTTTTGATTGATCCGGAGTACTTTTTGGGTCGCCTTCATCAATCCAAGCTTGGACAAGTGCTGGTTTTGAACCGTTATTGCTAACTTGTAGCGTAACTTCTCGGGCATCTGATGGATAAATTACACGAGTGCCATGAATTACAATTTCTGCATGAGAGGCAGGTGCGGCTACCGCTGAAGCAAATGCCAAACCTAACAAAAAATTATAACTGTTCAATTTCATTTCAGGATTCTCAGCCAAGGAAGTTCGGGAAAGCGTTACACAAAATAGGGCTTCTATACGGATATAGAAACCCTATCATCCATCAATTATTGATAGATAATTGTATATTGAACAGAAGTGTTCACTTTACCAGCAGTAGAAGCGCCAGTTGCATAGTATTCAGCATAGTAGTTAAGGTCTGCACTACCAGCTTTAGCAACGTCAACCCATTGAGAGTTTGCTTGAGCGCCATTTGCACCAGCAGCAAGAACTGGAATTACTTGGTTGTTGCTACCTAAAAGTTGAACGTTAACGTTTTTAGCACCAGTAGCGTCTTGGTTAAGTAAACGACCAGTATTGAAGTCAACCGTTGCACCTGGTTCGAAGTAAGTCGCAACTTTACCTTCTGAACAGTTAGCTAATTTGATCTGGAAAGGAGTACGACCAGCAACGTTACCAGCAGCAGCTAAAGTTTGTTTAGAAACAGTTGGAAGAGTAACTGTGAAATCTTTACCAGCAGGTGTAACGATGTCACAAGTTTTGTCTGTAACTAAACCATTAATTGTAATTGTACCATCAGCAGCTTGAGCGTTCGCAATCCCTACAACTGAAAGAGCAGCGATCAAAGCAAGTTTTTTCATAGTGTTTTCTCAAAAAGTCTGGATAAAAGTTTAATCTGTTACTTTTCCAGAGGTTGACATCTTGAAAAGTAATGCGGCGATACTAACATTTTTTAAACAAAATGCAAACTAGATCACATATTTTTTAAAGAATAAGAAAAAATACCACGAATTTAGAGTAAACATGACAAATGCTCTTTTTAAGTTAAGATTTTGTTTTTAAATATGAAATATTTGATAGAAGTTCTATTAAGAATAATTGCAAAATAAAAATACAATTAAAGAAAATTATTTTAAGAAAAATTTAATGAAGTAATTATATAGAACAATTTATCTTTATGCATGAAAAAACGTGAAAAATTTATCATTTATTAAGCAAATAAGAGCGAATTGTTAACTTTAGCTAAGTATTGCAATGTAAAGTCAAAAATTCACTCTTATAAGGCCATTCATACTCAAGTAACCGTAAAGAGTTAAGACTGAGTTGATGTTGAAAGCTCGTTCATTTCAATGATAGTTAACAAGCACTACTTTTTTATTAGCACTTATAGTTTCAATACTCGTATCCATTTTTTCAGTATGTCGCGCTAAGTTGAATACATTATCTTTGTTTAAATATTGAGTATCAATAGTTGTATTCAAAGAATTGATTTGAGCGCATTCTTTTTCAATATTTACTGTAGAACAAGTATCTTCAACAATATTTCCTTTAATCATTATTGTGTTATTCGCATAACAAAATAGTGGGGAAGTGGAAAGTACCGCCAAAACTACAATTTTAAATATATTATTTTTCATTTTATATATACCTATTTATTAAATAGTTAATATAAGAGATACAATAATTTTTATTTAAAAACAATATGAAAATTCATTTTAATAAAAAAATAATAAATAACATGTGACGCATATCTCACTAATTATTTTATTTATATAAATAGTTATTGCTTTATAGCTATTTTGCTAAAAATGATAATAAAATCACATTTTAAACAAATAATGAATCTTAGTTTGTATAAAATTAAATTACTGATAATAAATGCTTTAATTTAAAATATTCTTATTTTTTTTAAAAATTAAAAAACTCAATGATTTAAAAATTTATATTATTTAATAAAATAATATATTTTACTAAAAAATAATTATGTAATTAGATCTTTAACTCTAATTTGTGGTGTTTTATATAAATTAAAATATAAAAGCTTTAAGTTAATAAGAACAATATTGAATACATTTTAAATAGTAAGTAAAGTTGTTTAGCATAATTAAATAAACTCTCATTGTATGAGGCAAGTTGTAACTTTGCTGAAATCTAGGTAATTTAATTTTAAATAAGTAGCATTTAGATATAAGAAAATTATTTTATAGTTGTAGAGAAGAAAGCTGCCTAAATTTGGTTATTCAATTAACAATTAAGTTTCATATCTGTAATTTAATTCAAATTTTGAATTTTTAGTTAAATCACAGTCTTAGCGTTAATGCACAATGAAGCTTAAAAAAGAAAAGAAATAATTTATAAAAAAGCCATGCTTTCTGGGATGTAGTGCAATAGCTAAAATGGAGCGTGAAAGATAAGACATAATATTTTTATCAGACTTTAGCCAAAAATTTCATTGTTGGCTAAGCAAAGCACAGTACCAGTGTATAAAAATAAGGAGGATTAAAGACCTAGGTGTAAGTTACACAACAGTTCGTATAATGTAAGCCTGATTATGTAACATAGCCGATTTGCAATCATTTCAACTGCAAATCGGCGTTTTTTTACATAGTCGGCATTATGCGATCTGAAGGCTAGAGTAGGGGGCAGTTAGTACTCTGGATCAATATAAACAACTAATCGTCTTTTTTAAGTACTTCCGCTCGGTACTTCATCACATCTTCAGTTTTGATGTCTTTTAAATACTTTCTTATTAAAGTGTGAAGTACGTCCGATTCTTTAATTCGGATTTTTGTCTCGAACATCATTTCTAAGGTCGCTTCTTTGACCATATCTTCTTCTTCGTCTCTAAGTCTAACTGTAACTGCCATTTGTCTTACTCCTAAAAGGTGACACATCATATCTGATTTATATTTTATGATATGTTGCTAAATCACAAATTAGATGTTATAAAACCACAAAATATCATTTGTGATAAATCATACATGGATAAAGAACAAGCATTCGAGATCGTGGCTAAGATCATTTTCGATAGAGCCTGCACTTTAGTTGTTGGGGGAAATCCTGCTTACGAGTCGGAGCTTGTTCTACGTCACATAGAAATGTGCATGGTGGAGTGGGGCTATAAGTCTGCCAAAGTAGCGGAGTACTACGACATGTTGAAAGCTGAGAATGATAATTTCCGTTCAATGGGGATCTGCTAATGGGTGAGTATAAAAAACAACCAAACCCCACAGCTTTATCGGGGGGATTGAAAAATGCGATGGTTGTAACCCCCATTAATAAGATGGGGGTAAAGACATCCGATACGCAACTGCAAGACGCCGATCTCCCGTATCAAGAGCATTCGCTATACACAATTCCATACGCTCACATGGTGATGACATCTTCAGGTGTTAAACCAGTTCAATGCCGTCTTCCTGCTGACAATGAAATTGCCGTGATTGACTGGGTAAATTTCACAATCGG